>PLST01000543.1:0-6341 GCA_003164255.1 Acidobacteriaceae bacterium
CGAGGTACGGTGCACAAGCGAAAGGCGCTCTGAATGAACGGAAACAGTTTGATGGATCTGCCGGGGAACACCGGCGACGCAGCCATTCGCCGATATAACGCCTTTCTGCTGCTGGTGGCTGGGCTGGGAGGCCTGCTGTACGGCATCGACGTAGGCATTATTGGCGGAGCGCTTCCCTACCTGAATGCCACGTCGAATTTGACCACGGCCCAGCTCTCGGAAATTGTGGCGGCTGTGCTGCTGGGCAGCGTCTTCTCCACGCTGTTCGCTGGGATGCTTGCCGACTGGATGGGCCGCAAGCCGCTGATGGTTCTGAGCGGGCTCACTTTTGCTGTGAGCATTCCCATCATCGCTCTGTCGTCAGGATTCGGGCCGCTGTTTTTCGGGCGGCTTCTGCAGGGCGTGAGCGGTGGGCTGATCGGTGTGGTGGTGCCGCTCTACCTGGCCGAGTGCCTGCGCGCTTCGAATCGTGGCAAGGGCACGGCGATCTTCCAATGGCTGCTGACCTTCGGCATTGTGGCGGCGGCGCTGGTGGGCATGTACTTCAGCTACCAGGTGGCGGCGGTGGAGAGATTGGGCGATGCCGCCGCGCTGTTTCACTTCAAGGACCATGCCTGGCGCGCGATCTTCTGGGTGTCGCTGCCGCCGGGAATTCTGTTTGTGCTGGGCAGCCTGCTGGTGACCGAGTCGCCACGCTGGTTGTTCCGCCGCGGTGCCAAAGACAAGGCGCAAAAGGCGCTGCTGCGCTCGCGCAGCCACGAAGATGCAGCTCTTGAAATGGAGGAGATGAACTCCGTTGAGCAGAGCGCGAGCAAGAAGCTCAATCAGAAGATCGGGGACTCGCTGCTGCAGCGGAAGTACCTGATCCCGTTTCTGCTGGCCTGCGTGATTCTGGCCTGCAACACGGCCACCGGCGTGAATTCGATGATCGGCTACAACGTGAGCATCCTGATGCAGAGCGGGCTGAGCGACCTGAGCGCTCACTGGGGCTACGTGATCTTTACGGCCATGAACTTTACGATGACCGCGGTGGGCATGACGCTCGTCGATCGCAAGGGCCGTAAGTTTCTGTTCATCCTGGGGACCAGCGGGATTATTGTGGCACTGGTGACGGTGGGCACGCTGTTTCTGCGCACGGAGAAAGTGAGCGTGGATGCGCGCGACGTGGTGCAGCAAATGGTCGGGCCGGGTCAGAATCTGACTCTGCATTTCGACCAGGCTGCCGCCGCAAAGCTGCTTGCGGCTGCGGGCGATGGCGGCGGGCAGATTGGGGCGGATCGCGCTTCGCTCGCGATTATTTATTCGTACGGCGACTATACGGCGGCGACGACGTTTGTGCGCTCGGACGATGCTGCCGCTGCACCCATCTCCATCACGCGGGACACGGCGGTTCCTTCCAATCGAATCCAGTCGCTGTTTACCAATCCGTTTGCCGATCTCAACGCTGCGCAGACCGCGCCGCTGGTGATCCAGAAGGCGCTGATCGGGCGCGTGCCTGAGGCTAGCCACGGCTGGCTGGTGGCGATCGGCCTCTACATGTTCATGGCGTTCTATGCGCTGGGGCCGGGCGTGTGCGTGTGGCTGGCGCTGAGCGAGCTGATGCCCACGCGCATCCGCTCGAATGGGATGAGCATTGCGCTCGTGCTGAACCAGCTTGTGTCGACGACGCTGGCCGGCATCTTTTTGCCCTTCGTGAGCAAGCACGGCTACTCGTCCATGTTCTTCCTGTTCGCGAGCTTCACGGTGGTGTATTTCATCGTGACGGCATTCTTCCTGCCTGAAACGAAGGGCAAGACGCTGGAGGAGATTGAAGCGCACTTTGAAGGGCACGCAGCAAGCTAGAGCGAAACATCCCTCTGGGGCTAAAGCCCAATTCTTTTTGTGGTCCGCATTTTGGCGCAGCTAAAGCCGCGCCCTTTCAAAGCCCGATCAATGCAACCAGTTCTGGAGCGATGAAGTGGAAAAGCGAACGGCGCGGAGGAAGATTTCTCCGCGCCGGGTTTGGTGCAACGCTTTGACCGCTCTTAGTTGCGGCTGCGCATCTTGGACAACAGGCGAAGAATTTCAAGGTAGAGCCAGACCAGCGTGACCATGATGCCGAAGGCGCCGTACCACTCCATGTAGCGGGGAGCGCCGTACTGGACACCCTGCTCGATAAAGTCGAAATCAAGCACGAGGTTGAGCGCGGCAATGGCAACCACGATCAAACTGAAGCCGATGCCGATGATGCCGTTCCCGTTGACGCTCATGAATTGCACGCCGAAGAAGCCGAGGATCATTTCGAGCATGTAAAACACAAAGATGCCGCCGGTGGCCGCAATGATGCCGAGGCGGAACTTCTGCGTGACCTGGATCCATCCGGAGCGATAAGCGATGAGCAGGACAAACAGCGTGCCGAAGGTGAGGCTAACGGCCTGAATCGCGATGCCGGGATAGCGCAGTTCCAGCATTGCGGATAAGCCGCCGAGCACCAGCCCTTCAAGCAGCGCATAGATCGGCGCCGTCACCGGCGACCACTGCTTCTTGAACGTGGTGACCATGGCGACGATGAAACCGCCGATCAGCCCGAGCATCATCAGCGGCGCCACATTCGTGATGTCGCGGTCAGGCAGAAACATGTGCCATGTCCACGCGGCCGTAGCAATGGAACAAAGCAGCAGGAGGCCGGTCTTGTTGACCGTTCCGTTCAGGGTCATCCGGTCCTGGACGTCAATCAAGCTGCCGGGTTGCGCGGCAAGATTCGAGAACGTATTTTGGCCCAGCGCCGGATTCGAAGTCTTGAAGAGTGCCATTGAATTGTCTCCGTGTGCTCAAAGCAGGTGCCAGGTTGAGTGAGATTGCAGCCTCGCGGATGAGCTTCCTCTGTGATTTTAGACGCTCCAGCACCTCATTTTGATGCATTGCGTTACACCAGGGGGTCTCGGTTGCCCGGGCGGTTGACTTCCATCTGGAAATACCGGCCCGGGTGCGGTAAAGTGGACGCCAATGAATCCAGACACGCCAGGCAGTCTTGAAGAGCAGGTGCGTGAGCTGCGTTTGCGCTTGACGCGGATTGAAGAGGCGCTGCACAACCAGGGCATTCTCTCCCAGCAGTGGCGGCCCGCTGCAGGAGAGGATCTTTCCGCGGTGCCTCCGGTGGCCCCGGCTGATGCCGTTACTCCGGCGCAAGAGGCGGCAGAGGCGCCGCCGCCGGCACTGGCGGAAGCTCTTCCCCCGCGACCGCTCTTTGCCGGCTCCGGTTCAGCGCCGCTTGAGGCTCAAGGCTCGCTGGAAAGCCGGATCGGCTCGCAGTGGTTTAACCGCGTGGGCATTCTCGCCGTGCTCATCGGCATGGCGTGGTTTCTCAAGTTCGCCATCGATAACCACTGGATCGGGCCGCTGGGCCGGGTGCTGATCGGCCTGGTTGCCGGAGGGGCTCTCATCGCTTGGTCAGAGCGCTTCCGCAACCATGGATATGCCCTGTTCTCTTATTCGCTGAAGGCCATCGGCAGCGGCGTCCTTTATCTGTCGCTGTGGGCTGCATTCTCGCTCTTTCACCTGGTGCCTTCCGGCGCTGCCTTCGCCGCCATGATTGCGGTAACGGCATTCAACGCGTACATGGCATGGGCGCAGGATGCGGAACTGCTTGCCCTCTACGCAATCGTCGGCGGCCTCTCAACGCCGCTGCTGCTCTCGACCGGGGGAAATCACGAGATCACGCTGTTCACTTATCTGCTGCTGCTCGATATCGCTGTGCTTGTGCTGGTTTGCCTTCGGCCCTGGTCGCGGCTACTCTTCGGGGCGTTTGTGGGAACGGTGCTGTTCATCACCGCATGGTGGTTCGAGTTTTACTCGGACGAACAAGTGTTGCGAACCGCACTTTTCGTGGGCTGCTTCTTCCTGATCTTTGCGTTGGCTCCGCGGCTGGTCGAGACAAGAGAGCAGGACGGCGGACACTTGAATGTGTGGGACAGCCTGGCGCTGGTAATCGTCCCTGTAGCCAACGCCGCTCTTGGATTCCTGGCTTACTACGCAATGCTTGACCGGCCCGAGGCGGATTGGGCTCAACCGTGGCTTGCGGTCGCTTTTGCCGCGTTCTATCTGCTGCTGCTGCGCCTGCCGGCGCAAGGAAGATTGAAGGCAAGCTCGGAGCTGCTGTCGGCGCTTCATCTGTCGGCAGCCGTGGTCTTTCTCACCATTGCCATTCCGCTGAAAGCGAGCGGACGCTGGATCACGATCGGCTGGCTTGTGGAAGGCGCGGCACTGTTGTGGGTGGCAGTGCGCACGCGCATGCGGCTGTTGCGCGCGCTGGCTGTGCTTTGCCTGGTTCTGGGACTCGGTGCTCTGGTCACCATCAATCCTTCGGCTGCTGCAACGCCCATCTTCAACCAGCGCTTCGGCGCTTATTGCGTGGCTATCGCTGTGTTCGCGTTCGCGGCGTGGCTGGCGGCACCGGAACCAGCAGACCCGGCCGGCGAAACGTTAGTTTCTTCGCCTGCGCTTGCAGCGCTCGCTGTGCTTGCCGTTAACGCGCTCATTCTTGTCGCCGTGAGCCTCGAGATTCATAGTTACTGGTGGTTCCTGCGCTGGCGCGGCGACTGGAACTTGTTTGAGAATTATCGGATCGATGCGCAGTTCACCTACTCGGCATGGTTCATGCTGTTCGGCGCAATCCTGCTGGCCGTGGGTTTTTGGCGGCGATCGGCGTTTCTGCGCTGGCAGGCTTTGCTGCTGATTGCCGTCTCCATTGGAAAGGTGTTTCTTGTGGACATGAGCGAGTTGAGCCAGGGCTACCGCATCCTCAGCTTCCTGGGGCTGGGCGTGCTGCTGCTGGGCGTGAGTTATATCTACCAGCGCGACCTGCTCAATCTTCGCGGCCAGCACACGCCGGAAACCGGGCACGGCGCGGATCAGGAAAACTCATGAGACTGGCTTTCGCTCTGCTTCTGCTGCTTGCCAGCACCGCATCTCCCGAGATCCGGTATTTTCGTTACGAGCGCCCCGTCGAGAATGTGGGACAAAAATCCGGCCAGGTGTGCCTCCGGATCGACGCCGGGATTTTTGCGAACGCATCTCCCGGCCTGGCTGATCTCCGTCTCTATCGCGACCAGACTGAGAACCCCTACGTCATTCGCGTAGCGCGAGCCGTCGAGGGCTCGGAAAAATCCATCGCGGTGCTGAACCTGGGCACGCGGGGCGGGCGCACTGTGTTCGATACCAGGATGTCGGGCGCAGACTTCAGCGACGTGCAACTTGATGTCGAGGCAAAGGACTTCATCGCAACGGTCGCGGTATCCGGCAGCAGCGCCCTGGCCGGCAGCGCGCAAACAAAACTCGGTTCGTTCACGATCTTCGATCTCGCCCGCCAGAGGCTCGGTCGAAGCACCGTTCTTCATCTGCCGGAATCGGAATTTGCTTTTTTGCACTTCAGCATCAACGGCCCGCTTGTGCCCGCGGACATTACCGGCCTCTCGGTCGAGCGTCTCCCTTCAAACCAGCCCGCCTACGAGACAGTAACGGAGTCAGCGCAGGTTTCACAGAAGGGCCACTCGTCTATTGTTGAGATTAACGTCCCCGCGCATACGCCCGTAGAGCGCGTGACCTTTGCGCCGGGCCCTGCCCCCGCGCTCTTTTCGAGAGACGTGACCATCAGTGTCGTGCCCGTCAATATTGCGAGAGGACCTGCGCCCGCGTCCGATCAGTCTGCGCCACCGGCGCCCACTGTCAGCTCTGGCAATTTGTTGCGAGTGCACAGCGATCAGGACGGCCACCGCATCGACGAAGAGCGCCTCGCAATCGACGCGCCCGCTCTCGACTTTGACACGCCGACCAAATGGACCATCAGCATCGACAACGGCGACGACGCGCCCTTGAGCCTTTCGTCCGTGAAGCTCGAGATGCTCGAGCGCAGGCTTTGCTTCGAGTCCGTCGCAAATGCCGCTTACACGCTCTACTACGGAGATTCCGCGCTCGCCTTTCCGCGCTACGACTACGCCACTCTCTTCGCCCCGCAAGCCACTGCTGTGGCGGGCACGCTGGGACCCGAGCAGGCGAACCNNGTGTGGCCCTGCGCTCGCCAAGAGCACCCTCAAGCCAGAATTCCTAATCGCCATCGGTAATCCTGCGCCACACGCCGGCGGGCGCCATCACGCTGGGTGTTGAGAAGTCGATTCTGCTTCGTGGCAGGACGACAAGATCGACGCGGCGATTCTGCGCGCGGCCTTCGGCCGTATCGTTGCTCGCCACCGGATGGAACTGCGCGTAGCCCGCGGCGGAGAGCCGGCCGGCGGGCAAGGCGTCGAGTTGAAGCAGCAGCCGCGCGATACTGGTGGCGCGTGCCGTGGAAAGCTCCCAGTTGGAGT
>PLST01000543.1:6382-20760 GCA_003164255.1 Acidobacteriaceae bacterium
TACCTGGTTTGAGAGTGTTTGCTGGAGCTGGCGCTTCATGTTTTCGAGGTCGCCCTTGACCCTGGCGGGAGAAAGCACATCTTCGCCCATGACAATGTTCATGGGGATTGCCGGCGCTTCACGGCCGTCGGCCTCGGCATTCACGCCCCTGCGGCGCAGCGCATCGGGGAAGATGCCAAGCGAACGGAAGGCCGAATCAATGGACTGCGACACCTGCACCTGTTTTTTCTGGTCAGCCTTGGCGAAGGCGTACAGAACGACGAAGAAGCCGAAGAGCAAGGTGATGAAGTCGGCATAGGAAACGAGCCACCGGTCCTGGCTCACACGCGATCTGGGCACGCGCGCATTCATGCGGCGCTCCCTTTCTTCTCCTGGCCATCTTCGTCCACAAATCCAGCCAGCTTGATCTCAAGCATGCGCGGATTCATGCCTTCCAGAATCGAGATTACGCCCTCGAGCATCATCTCCCGCCTGCGATGTCCATCGCGGATGCGAATGCGCATTTTTCCGGCGAAGGGCAGAAAGAACAGGTTGGCAATACCGACGCCGTAGATGGTGGCCACAAAGGCCACGGCGATTCCGCGGCCCACTTCAGAAATATTGTCGAGATGCTGCATGACCTGGATGAGGCCCAGCACTGCTCCGAGAATGCCGATGGTGGGCGAGAAGCCGCCTGCCGACTCGAAGACCGCGGGCAACCGTTCTTCGTTCTCGGTAGTGGAGTCAAGGCTCACGCGCATGATTTTGCGGAGCTCCGCCGGCTCTGTTCCATCCACGGCCAGCATGAGAGCACGCTTCAGGAATGGATCATCAAGGGTTGAGAGGTCCGCGTCCAGCGAGACCACTCCGCTGCGCCGCGCCTTGTTGGCAAAGCCCACGAGCTGGCCGATCAATTGAGCATCCTGCTTGCGCGGCGCCGCGAAGATGTGCGCCATCCCTGAGAAGGCCGCGACCACCGTGGTGAGCGGAAACTGCAGCAGGACTGCGCCCATGGTGCCGCCAAACACAATCAGCGCGGCCGTGGGTTGCAGAATCTGGCCCAGGTTGCCGCCTTCAATCAACAATCCGGCAACAATGCCGACGATGGCCAGGACCACTCCGCCAATGCTTGCCTTATCCATTCAATACACCTCTAGAAATAGAGCGGGAGGTTTTGAGGTCTATGCTTGCTCGTCTGGTTCGGGCCGCTTGAGAGTGGGCGCGGGTGCAAGCTGGCCCGACACCTCAAGGCTGGCCAATGCGGCTACCTGCTGCAGCGGTCCGAAGTCGGGCAGGCGCCGCGCCACACTTGCCAGCAGGCGCGCGCGGTAGGCCAGAACCCGCTCGACAACCTCAGCCGTACTCTCACGCACAATCAGCTTCTCTCCATTTATCAATGTGAGCATGGTGTCAGGTGAGGCTTCAGCCGCTTTGATCAGATCGCTGTTGAGAACTATTGGGTTGCCGTTGAGCCGCGTTAACTCGATCATGAGGGTGAAGCTCCTTTGGTGGAGTTATCGGCGAGTGGCGGCAAAAGTTAAAAAATTAGAACAAACTTTCCTCAAGTGTCCTCGGACGGGACACAAATGCGGGGGGCGTAAAGTCGCCGGAGGGTGGGCCGAAAAAGGGGCCAGATGCGACGGTACGTGCACCGCAAACAGCGACCCAGGGTTAAACAAAAAAATGGGGGCGTTTGCGGGAATCGGCTGTAAATCAACGCATCTAACAAGGAGAACCCCATGTCCCTGGGTGTCTTAAATAACATTTCAGCGATCTATGCAGAAAATAACCTGAACAACACCAGCAACAGCCTTTCGAAGACGCTTCAGCAGTTGTCTTCCGGCTCCAAGATCAACTCGGGCTCGGACGACTCGGCCGGCCTTTCACTGGTTGACGGCCTGCAAGCCAACTCTCAGGCGCTCACCCAGTCGCAGACCAACGCTACTGAGGGCGTAGGCCTTCTACAAGTGGCGGATGGCGCCCTCTCGCAAGTGACAAGCCTGCTTAACCGGGCCGTAACGCTGGCAACCGAAGCCTCGAACGGCACCCTCAACAGTTCCCAGGATACGGCGGCGAACCAGGAGTACCAGTCGATCCTTTCCGAGATCTCGAACATCGGTTCGACGACCACCTATAACAACCAATCTGTGTTCAACTCCAACACAAACATCTATACGGGTGACTCATCCACAACGGGTGCATCGATCGACTCCTTGAATATCCGGTCGCTGTCTTCATCCAACGTTGGCGACTCCGGCGGCACAATGGCGTACAGCAATGGCGCTAACAATACGTTCATCGATCTGTCGAAGGGCGCGGACCTTGCATCGGTCAACGACCAACTCAACACTACAGCCGGCGGCACCAAGGTCGATATCAACTATCTGGCGACGGGAGCAAACGGAAATGTTGTCAACAAACAGGCGGTAATTACCGTAGGCGGCGCCACGTCGTATTCCAATACGGCAGAGGGTTTGATCCAAGCGATCAATGGCGCCGGCCTGGGCGTGACGGCAACCTTCACTACCGCAGGTCAAGCTGGCACCGCGGCGGTGACTTCAGCAAAAGGCGCCGGCGGAACCAGTGCAGACACCGGTATTGAAATCTCGGGGCCGGGTGCAGGAGTTGGAAACGCAGCACTTCCAGGCCAGATTGGCCACCTCGATGTGACGGCCGGCGGCGGCGGAGCTACAGATACGATCAGCGGCACACTCACGATCAAGGGCCTCGGCTCCGCCCCCACCTCAATTACTCTCGGCGGCGCAGGTTTGACCGATGCAGCGGACCTGCAAACTTACTTCAGCACGGGCGCCGGCTCGGGCCTGGGCATTACCGCAACCAACAATGCCGGGGTCGTAGAGTTCACCTCAGCAACGTCTGGAGTCACCATCACCGCCTCGAATCTCGCGGACACCACGAATGGTAACACCTCCGACACGCCAGTCTACACAGCCGACACCTACTATACGACTGGAGTCACAACTCCCGTCTTCGGAAGCAACGGTGTGGCGGATACCGCGACGGGGCAGGGGGCTGCCGCGACCATTTCCGCCGACACAAACGGCACGGGCGGAGTCGCAACCATCAGCTACTCCGATAAGGCCGGCCAGTCACTGAGTTCGACTGACCTGTCAAACCAGTCCGATGCCGAGACCGCGCTTACTTCGCTTAACACCGCCATCACCGATGTGGCGGCACAAGACGGCTACGTCGGCGCGCAGATCAATACTCTGAATGCTGTGAGCCAGGTGCTCAGCACGCAACAGGAGAACGTAACCTCGGCGCAGAACGCGGTGCAGGCCACCGATTACGCGTCGGCAACTTCCAACATGTCCAAGTACGAGATCCTGTCGCAGACCGGCATCTCGGCCCTGGCCCAGGCCAACAGCATGCAGCAGGAAGTGACGAAGCTGTTGCAGTAAACCCTCGACCGGCCCGGCATGTCGAATCTGGCAACCGGGCTGACTAGAGCCGGCAAGCCGGCGCAAACCGGGGAAGGGCGTCCCATGCGGCCGCCCTTCTTCGCGTTGTGCGAGCGGGGCGCGGCGGGCAGAAGGTGTCTAAAGGCGCGCTGGTTTTCCGCCGATGAAGGCGGTGTGTGGGCTACAGGCAGCATGAGTCTTCTCCAATGCTGCCTTGTTTTTGATGGTTTACGGGCTGCTTCCTTTTTGATGGGAGGGCGCAATGGGCACAGTGGGTTTAAGTTTCGGGTCGCCGACCAGCGGAGACGGCTTTGACGTCAGTTCCACGGTTGCTTCGATCATCAGCAATCTGAAGAATGTTGAAACGCCGTGGAATACGCAGTTGACCAAGCTGGAGAGCCAGGACACGACGATATCGAGCCTGGGGACGCTGTTTTCCAAGCTCTCGAACGATATGAGCTCCCTCACCGACCTTCAGGGCATCATGGCGCAGAAGGAGGGCTCAAGCTCCGATCAAAATGTGCTCACGTTGACGGCGGCAAACTCCACCGCGGTTGCCGGAACGCACACGGTGACGGTGACCAGTCTGGCCTCGACCTCGAGCGGCTACCTGAGCGAAATTCCCGACTCCTCCGACACGTTGTCCGGTTCCATCACGCTCCAGGTGGGCAGTGGCGCGGCGCAGACAGTCAGCGTTCCCACCACTTCCGGAAAGAACACGCTTGCCGGACTGGCAGCGGCCATCAATGCCTCCGGGGTGGGCATCAATGCGAGCGTGTTAACCGACTCCTCGGGTTCAAGGCTGAGTCTGGTCTCCGGAACCTCGGGCAAGAACGGAAACATCACCGTCACATCAAACAAGATTGTCGATACGACGAATCATCTGGGCTACACCGGTTCGGCGGGCAAAGATGCCTCGGGAAGCACGGCTGCGACCACCTCGACCGGGACCCTTACCGGGATCGCCAACACGACCGATAAGCTCTCCGGCTCCATCTCGATCCAGATGGGCAGCGGCGCGCCCGTCGTGGTTGATATCAATTCGACCGACAACACCCTCGGCACCCTTGCCACGGCGCTTGGCGGTATCTCTAGCCTGGGGGTCAACGCCCAAGTGGTTTCGAACGGCGATGGAACCTCCAGTCTGCAATTAACGTCGGGCACCGCCGGCAGTGCCGGGACGTTGACGGTTGCCTCAAGCATCGTGGACACCAGCATCGCCGCCTCCACTTCACTGGCATATACCTCGCCGGTGTCGGGCGCGGATGCCGTCCTGTCGGTTGACGGTGTCAATATGACCAGTTCCTCAAACACCGTGGCCAATCTCATCCCCGGCGTCACGTTTCAACTGTTGGCGCCCAGCGCCAAGGAGTCGGATCAGAGCCTGGAACAGGTTCAGGTGGTGATCGGCAATGACAATACCGATGTCGAGAGCACGGTGAATAGTTTTGTGAGCGACTACAACTCCCTGGTCAGCGCGATGAACACCCAGGAGGGGGTTGACTCGTCGGGCAACGCCGAGCCGCTGTTTGGTTCTCCGACCCTTTCGTTGTTGCAGCAGCAATTGATGAGCGGGATCATTAGCGCCAATCCCAACGGCAGCCTGGATTCGGTTACGGCAAATACAGACACGACGCTGACGGGTTCGATGACCATCTCGATCGGCGGCGGCACAACGGAGAAGGTTGTGATTGGCGCCGATCCCGATCCGAGTTCCCCTGCGGCAAATACCATTTACACCGGGAGCGGCGTCAACACGCTCTCTGGCCTGGCCAGCGCCATCAGCGCCGCGAATCTCGGGGTTACGGCCAACGTGGTCACCAGCAACGGCGAGTCGACGCTGACGCTGACCTCGCAAACCGCGGGCTCAGCCGGAGCGGTCAGTGTAACTTCGGCACTGGTCGCCACCAGCGATACGCCGGTAAGCTTTCAGAGCGCGCAGATGACCGGGGGCACCCTGACCGGAATCACCGGCGAGGACGACCCTCTGACCGGTTCATTCGATCTGAATATGGGCAGCGGCTCCTCGACGCTGGATATCCCGCTCGGATCGCCAACCAACGCGAACGGCAAGGGAACAACGACGGTGAGCACGCTTACCGATCTGGAGAACTACATCAACAACTCCGACTTCGGAGTGACGGCCTCGATCGTGACCTCGGGTACAGGGTCGAACACTACGTACGGCCTGTCGGTTCTGTCCAACAGCGGCGCACAACTGGCGGTGGCCGCAAATGTTTTCGACGCCAACGTGGGCACAGATGCCTTGACGTTTACCTCCTCGCAGACTTCGGGTGGCAACTTCAGTACGGTGGCCGCTGCCGGCGATGTATTGACCGGATCGGTCTCAATCCAGGTTGGCGATGGCGTGGTCCAGACTTTTTCGCCACCGTTTACCGCCAATACGACGACCGCGGCTACAATCGGGGGGTTGGCCTCGGCCATCAACGCCGCAAACATGGGAGTCACTGCGAGCGTTGCTACCGGCAGCGATGGGACGACGCAGACTCTCTCGCTGCTTTCAAACACGTCAGGCACGAGCGACACATTGACGGTGAACTCAACCCTGCTGGATACCACCGACCAGGTCACCTCGACTTTGAACTACACGAATTCTTCAGACATCAACAGCCTTACGAGCCTGGGCGTCAGCGTGAACAACGATGGAACGCTGACGCTGGACGCGACATCGCTTGATTCGGTGCTCAACTCCGATTACTCGAGCGTGGTTGGCTTCTTCCAGAACGCGAACAGCTGGGGGCAGAGCTTCTCGACGATGCTGACCAACTCCGGGACCAGTTCCTCGACGGGCATACTCTCGGTCGCCTCCAAATCCAACAGCCAGATTGAGTCGACACTGAATGCCGATATCTCAAGAGAAGAGAGCCTGATTTCGACCGAGCAGAAGAGTCTTACGGCGGAGTTGAACAGCGCCAACGAAATTATGCAGATGTTGCCGTCGCAGTTGCAGGGCGTGAATGAGCTCTATTCGGCAATCACGGGCTACAACCAGAACTCGAATGGATAAGGAGTCTTCTAGAGATGGGAAGTTATCAGGAACATGTGCTGGATGGCGCATCGGCGGTTGATCTTGTAGTGGCTCTTTACGACGGCATGATCCGGTTTCTCGGCGCGGCCGGCGACGCAGTGGATCGCGGAGACACGGACGGACGGCGCGCCGCAGTGAAGCGGGCGCTGGACATCATCATCCATCTGCAGGCGCGTCTGCGCATGGATGTGGGCGGACGGCCGGCGCAGGCGCTCAGCGAGTTTTACACGTCGATTTTCGCGCAGATTTTGCAGGCCTCGCAGTCAGCTTCGCGGGCAAAGTTTGACCATACCATCGGCTGCATCAAGAACGTACGTGAAGCCTGGCGGCAGGTGGCGAAGGATCCGGTGGTCAATCCCGCGCCGTTGCAGATCGCTTCGCCTGCGCGGCTTGAGGGGCAGACGGAGTTTACCGCGCAGGACTATGCCGCGGAATCGTCGGTGGGCATGCGCTGGAACGCCTGAGCCTGCGGGACTCAGCCCGCCACCGTCAGTTCTTCTTCCAGTTGCTGCTTCTGGTAGAGGCTGGCGTAGTATCCGTCGAGCGCAAGCAATTCTTCGTGCCTGCCCAGCTCCACAATTCTGCCGTGATCGAGCACGGCGATCTGGTCGGCATCGCGCACCGTGGACACGCGGTGCGAGATAAGCACCGTGGTCGAGTTTGCCGTGTACTTGCGCAGACCGCCAAGGATTCGCTCTTCGGTATAGGTGTCCACGCTGGCCAGCGCGTCGTCAAGGATGAGAATCGCCGGACGGCGCAGCAGCGCTCGGGCAATGGCCGAACGCTGTTTCTGCCCGCCTGAAAGCGTGACGCCGCGCTCGCCCACCATGGTTTGAAAACCCTGCGGAAACTCTTCGAATTCCTGACGGATGTGCGCCACTTCGGCGGCCTCCAAAAGATCTTCAGCGCTGGCGTGTGGCGCACCGAAGGCCAGGTTCTCGCGAATCGTCTCGCTGAACAGGAAGGTTTCCTGACTGACCATGCCGATGTTCCGGCGCAGCACCGCCAGCGGATAATCGCGCACCGGCCTGCCGTCGATGAGGAGCGCGCCGTCGGGCGCCTCGTACATCCGCGAGATGAGGTGCACCAGTGTGGACTTGCCACAACCAGTAGGTCCGACAATAGCCAGGCTTGAGCCGGCTGGAATACGCAAGGAAATATCCTTGAGCACCGGCACATCGCCGTAGCTGAAGTTGAGGTTGCGGAACTCGATGTCTCCGCTGAGGACCGCATCGGCGGCAATAGAGGCATCGGCCGCGCTGTCGTCGATGGCGGGCTCGGCCTTGAGCAGCTCGTCCACGCGCTTGACTGACGCGGTTCCTCGCTGAAAGATGTTGATCACCCATCCGACGGCGATGATGGGCCAGATAAGCATGATCATGTAAGTGCTGAAGGCGACAAACTGACCCACGTCGATGCGATGCTCGATGACGAGGTGTCCGCCGACAAGCAGCGTGATGATCATCGATATGCCCAGGACGAACTCGAGCGTCGGCCACAGCATGCCCATCAGTTGCACGAGACGCAGAGCGCGGCCAATGTACTCGTGGTTGAGCCGCTCGAAGAGGCTGATCTCGGATTCCTCTCGCGCAAAGGCCCGCACCAGGCGCGCGCCCGAGTAGTTTTCCTGCGCCTGCGCCGAAATGTCAGAGAAGCTGGCCTGGATGCGCTCGAAGCGTGTGTGAATGCGGCTGCCGAAGTACTGCACCAGGATACTGGCCAGGGGCATGGGCGCCAGCGCCACGAGAGTGAGATAAGGGCTGATGCGCAACATGAAAAACAGCGCGAAAACGCTCAGGAAGATGGTGTTGGCGCTGTACATGAGTCCCGGGCCGAGCAACATGCGCACCGCATTCAGATCGTTGGTCATGCGGGCCATGATGTCGCCGGTTCGGTAGCGCCCGTAAAAACCTGAGTCCTGCTTCTCCAATTTCTTGAACAGGTCGTTACGCAGGTCGAACTCGATGTCGCGGGAGATGCCGATGAGCACCCAGCGCTGGGTGTAGAGAAAAACGCCCTTCACCAGCGAGATGGCGACCAGGAGGCCCGCGTAGATGACCACCTGCTGGCGCGTAGTTCCCTGCTCGATACTGTTGATGGCCCTGCCGAGGACGCCCGGAAACTGCACCCAGATGGCGTTTGTGCAGACGCAGGAGAGCGTGCCCCAGAAGAATCCCCAGCGGTAGCGGCGCATGTAAACAAAGAGGGGCGCGAGGTCGCGAAGCATGAATCCATTGTACGGTGGGCTGATCTTGGGAGGCGGCCACCGATCCGGGGAAGGGGGAGAAATGCGGGCTTCAATAGCACGACCGGTCGTGCTATTCTTTATCTATGGGACTTCAAGGCGCTGCCACCCGCGAACGAATCCTGCACGAAGGACTCGACCTTTTGACCGAAACCGGGCTGTCCGGCGTCACTCTCGGCGCGCTGGCGCAACATGCAGCCATGTCGAAGAGCGGCTTGTTCGCTCATTTCAGCTCAATAGAAGAAGTACAGATTGAGCTGCTCGACCACATGGCGGAGGTCTCCGCCGCAAAGGTTGTGCGGCCCGCGATGCTCGCCGCGGCTGGACTCCCGCGATTGAAGGCCCTGGTGAACAACTGGCTCGGCTGGACGACAAAAGCAGGACTGCGCGGCGGATGTCCGGTGGCAGCGGCGCTGTTTGAATTGGACGATGCGGAAGGCCCAGTGCGCGCCAAGGTATTAGCCATGGAGGCCTATTGGCGCGGCCTTCTAACTCAACTTACGCGCCAGGCTGTCGAGCTCGGCCACCTTCGCGCCGATTTAGATGCCTCGCAATTCGTGTGGGAGCTATGCGGGATCTACTTGAGTCACCACGTTTCGCGGAGGTTCCTGCGGGACCCGCGCTCCGAGAAACGTGCTCAAGCAGCTTTTGCCGCGATGCTCGACCGGTCTCGTTCAAGCGAGGAAGAGAACCGCTGAGCTCCGTTTCGCGCTTGATGAAACCCAATGGAGGGCTTGCGGACATGCACGCAGAAGTTCCACTGACTTTTCTACAGATCGTCGCACCGCTGATGGTTGCGCTTGGGTTTATTTCCGCGTGTTCGCTTCTTAAAGAACCGGGCCGGCGGAATTTCAGCGCGATCATGATCGCCGGGGCTGGAGCCGCCTACTTGAATGGCGGCCTGGGAGCGTGGGAGTTTGCGTTCTGTGCGCTTGTGACCTTCATTGCCTACCAGGGCATCAAGGACTACCGCTTCATCGCCGTCGGCTGGTTACTTCATTCGATCTGGGATGTTGCGCATCATTTCTACGGGACGCCCATCGTGCCATTTGTTCCAACTTCTTCGGCCGGATGCGCGATTTGCGACTTGGGGCTGGCTGCCTGGTATTTCTATGGAGCACCTTCAATTTTCACGTGGATTGGTAAGCCTCGACTCGAAACACGCAGCTGAGCGGACTTAGGTCGGGGTCCGCAAGAGCAGATATCCGCCCACCAGCGCGAACAAAATGTCGGACGACCAGGCCGCCAACGCGGCGGGCAGATAATTCACGTTGCCCATGGCCTCGAATGTACCGTTGACGACAAAGTAGGCCAGGGCCACCCCAATGGCTACCGCAATGGCAGTGAGCGAGCCGCGCCGTCCCATGGAGAGCGCAAAGGGAATGGCGAGCACCGCCATGACGACGGCAATGAGCGGATAAGCGACCTTGTGCCAGAGGGCGACGCGCAGGCGCATGGTGTCAAATCCGCTCTGGCGCAAATCGCGAATGTAGCCGTCGAGCTGGCCGAAGTTCATCTCCTGCGACTGCAGATTTTCCTTTGTAAAGTAGCCTGGGTCTTCGTGAATCTCGGAGAATTCCGTCTGTCTGAACTCGCGATAGGAGGTGGGCTCGGGCCCGGTCATGTCGCGCACCCAGCCATCTTCAAAGCGCCAGGAGTCCTTGTCATGATCGCGAAACACGCGCGCCGCAAAAATCCGCCGCGTGAGCGAAAACGTGGACGGATCAAACTCGAACACGGAAAGGTTGGCAAACTCCTTGCGGTCCGGATCAAAAAACTCGTAGTAAAAAATCCGTCCCGGTTCGCCTGCGTGGGGCTGGCCGAAGATCCAGTTGTGCTCAGGATGGAGAACGGTTTGCGCGGGGCGGCCCTTGATGATGTTGCGCAAGGCCTCTTGCCGGCGGTTGGCCTGCGGCAGATAGTACTGGTCAAACAGGAACAGGCATACCGACAGCACCGCGGCGATGGAGACGATGGGAACCACGAGACGGTAAAGGCTGATGCCGGTGGCCTTCATGGCGATGATTTCGCTGTTGCGGTTAAGTACGCCGAAGGTGACAAGCGTGGCAATGAGCACGGCCAGCGGCGCGATCTGGTAGAGCATGTCCGGGGTGAGGTTAACCAGGTAAGCGCCGACCGTAGTGAGCGGAACGTGATTGCGGATGATGTCGCCCACAAGGTCAAAGAAGGTGAACACCAGCATGAGCAGCACAAAGCCCGCAAGCACCAGCAGGAACATATTGAGGAATTCGCGCACGACATACTCGTCAAGGATGCGCGGAAAGGCGTTGCGCGACTTGGCGCGCTGCGAGCGCGGCCGCAGTTTTTCGAGAAGGCCCGTGAGCGAGAATCCTCTGCGCCCAGTACCCTCAGCCTTGGGCAAGCGCGCGGCCCATGCCGTGATGGCCGCCAACACGCGCCCGCCGCTGGCCATTTGCCACAGAAGAAAAATGCCCACGGCGGCAAATATCAGATTGGCCGACCACACCGCAAAAAACGCCGGCACCTTATTCTGCCGCCCCAGCGCCGTGCCGGTGGAGGAAAGAAAGTAGTAGAGAAACACCAGCAGAATGGTGTAGACAAAGCCGGAGCTCTTGCCACCGCGACGCGAGGCGACGCCCAGCGGAACGCCCACCATCATCAACACCATGCATGCCACCGGAAAAGCGAACCGGTTGTTCAACTCGATGAGATAGGGCTTGGGATCGGGCCCATGAACGCGCTCGATCAAGGTGCGCATGGGCAGCGCATAGATCGCGGTATCTCTTCGCCCCAGGTGCACATCGCTTTGCGGGCTCAACTCCAGCGGGCGATCGGTGGTGGCGAAGGCGGTGATGGTGTATTGATCGGGCTGGTCGTCCACTGTGTCGTGCTGCGCACCGTTACGCAGCCGCATCAGCAGCACCTGTGTGGAATCGCTGACCACGGTTGCCGAGGTTGCCGTGGTAATGCGCGGAGCCGTCGGATCCGTCACATCGGCCATGAATACCTGGTCCCAGTTGGACGCGCCGGTGCCCGACCGTACGTTCTGCACGTAGAGCACAAAGTTTTTGAAGTCTTCGTAAAATACACGCGGCTGAATCTGGTAGGAGGCCTGCGAAGTTTCCAGCGCCTGCTGCAGGTCGAGGATGGCCTGGTTGGCGCGCGGCGCAAGATAGAGGGAATTGGCCAGTCCCAGCAGCGTGCCGCCAATGGCCACAATCGACGAAACGCGTACAAAGTAGCCGATGCCCAGACCCGAGGCGCGCATCGCAATGATTTCGCTGTCGGCGGCCAGCCGGCTCAATCCCAGCAGCACGCCCACCAGGACCGACATGGGAATGGTTACCCTGAAAAGGATGGGCAGGGTGAAGAGAAAAATCTCCGCGGCATTGGAAAAAGTGGCGCTGTTGCGCACCACCATCTCAAGCATGTTGGGCAGGTAGGGCATGAAGAGGATGAAGGTGAACAGCGCGCACCCGATGAGCGTGTGGGAGAGGATTTCACCGAGAATGTAGCGGGTAAGGATGCGCACAGACAGGCTCTGAGACCAGTTTACCGTGACTGCTTGAAGCATTTGGAGAATTCTGACTACGGGGTATAGCTCCACAAGTCATTAAGTTGTCCCCAGGCACCTGTCGAATCGTGGCCGGAACCTCCGAAGAGCCAAAGACTGCCGCTTGGGTCAATCCAGGAGACCGCTCCGGCGCGTCCTCCGGGTGCATTGGAGGCAGCGGCGGTTCCTTGCGTCCCGTAGGTACCTGATGGCCCACCTGTCCCGCCTTGTGCAGGGCCGACGGAGTTGCTCCCGCCACGCCATGTCCAAGTCTTATTTTTCGCACTGAATTCCCAAAGATCGTTCAGAGAACCGGCGGTCCCGCTGCCATCGCAACCCAGTCCGCCAAAGAGCCATAGATTGCCGCTGGGGTCAGTCCACGAAACTGCTGCATTGCGTCCGCCAGGAACATTGGTTGCAGCGGCTGTTCCCTCAGTGCCATAAACTCCTGGCACACAGAATGCCGACGGTGCCACACCGGTAACTGCGCTGCTCCCGCTGATCCATGTCCACTGCTGAGTCGATGGGTTAAACGCCCACAGGTCGTTCAGATCGTTTTCCGATCCTGACGAATCGTATCCAAGTCCGCCAAAGAGCCATAGATTGCCGCTGCCATCAGTCCAGGAGACGGCAATGGAGCGCGAACCAGGAACATTTCCGCTGGCGGCGACGCCGAGGGTACCGTAAACGCCCGGGGCGTTCAGTGCGCTGCCCCCACTGACCCAAGTCCATTGTTTGCTGGCAGGACTGAATTCCCATAGATCGTTAAGGCTGCCGAAGTTGCCAGTTGAGTCGAACCCAGCTCCACCCAATAACCAGAAATTACCACTGTGGTCCGTCCAGGATACCGCCTGACTTCTGGCGCCCGGAACATTGGCCGCCGCTGCCACTCCGAGGGTTCCATAGACGCTCTTACCATTTACGGCATTGCTTCCGCTGATCCACGTCCATTGTTTGGTGGACGGATTGAATTCCCAAAGATCATTCAGGAGATTGTCGGCTCCGGCGGAGTCGAAACCATCACCGCCGAACAGCCAAAGATTGCCCGTCGAGTCAATCCATGAAGCGGATCCTTCGCGGCCGCCTGGCACATTGGTTGAAGCTGCTGTCCCTTCTGTTCCGTAGATTCCCAATTGATTGCCGGGTACTGCGCTGCTGCCACTGACCCATGTCCATTCTTTCGATGCCGGGTTGAACTCCCACAGGTCGTTGTATGGCCCATTCTTCCCGAGTGGATCGAATCCGCCGCCGCCGAACAGCCAGAGGTTGCCGCTGTTATCGATCCACGAAGTCGCGTACAGCCGGCCTCCCGGCAAGTTCGTCGCGGACGCAACACCCTTTGTTCCGTATGTGCCGTACAAACTCGATGAGGAGCCGGCCTGGTTGCTGCCACCGACCCAAGTCCACTCACCGGCATTTGATGGCGGTGGTGTTCCGCCTCCGGAACTTCCACCGCTCGCATTGCTTCCGCCGCACCCGATGGCGAGGAAAACAAGAAAACTCAAAAGTACGCCTGGAACAACGCGTACAAAGCCTTTAATTCTGCCTGACAGACTCATAGCGATGCCTTCACGTTTAACCAGCTGTTCTTTTGCTTTTGGGAAATCATCTTATGCCCGGGCCCTCGGCGGTTGCAAATTGGACTGGCTTCACAAGAGGTGATGCCGGGCGATTTGCGAGAACCGTGCTTCCAATCCTGGGTCCGTGGCAATCAAACTATCGTTCGGTCGACCATCGGCGCAGGCGCAGACTGTTCCCGAGTACGCACACCGAACTCAGCGCCATGGCCGCTGCCGCCAGCCAGGGCGTAAGCAGGATGTGGAATACAGGATAAAGCAGGCCGGCGGCCAGCGGAATCCCAAGCAGGTTGTAACCGACTGCCCAGCCCAGATTCTGGCGCATGATGCGGAGCGTTTGCCGCGCCAGTCCCAGCGCAGCCGGAATGGCGGAAGGTTGCGTGCGCAATAGCAGCACGTCGCCGGCCTCCTGCGCCAGATCGGCGCCCGTGCCCATGGCGATGCCCGCATCGGCCTGGGCCAGCGCCGCCGCGTCGTTGATGCCGTCGCCGACCATCGCCACGCGCAGGCCGGACTTTTGCAAAGAGCGAATGCGAGCCAGTTTGCCCGCCGGATCGAGGCCCGCTTCCAC
>PLST01000009.1 GCA_003164255.1 Acidobacteriaceae bacterium
CGTCGATTGAACTGGCGCTGAGTGTCGCCGAATACTTCCGCCTCGCTCAACCACAGGCGCGGCAAACAGCCCGTGAGGTGGCCAAGGCCGTTTCAAGGTGGAGACGGGAAGCAGCCACTTTGGGAATCCCGACGGCAGAGACGGAGATTGTGGCCACGGCCTTCGAACACGAGGATTTGGCATATGCGAAGAAGCTGCATATTTGAGGTCGCCGGGAGCTGCGATAACCCTCAGAACAACAAGGGCAACAGCGACGCCGCCTTCTTCCGCATGAGCAACAAGAGCATGGTCACGTTTCTGATCGTGTCGGTCCTGAAACGGGCCTGAGCCCGGCTCGACGCATTTTCCTGCTCAGTGTATCTGTTCATCTGGGTCCGGCATGGTTAGCATGACCATGCTGATGGAAGATATGCCAAAACCCGAGATCGATGCCGCACCCGGAAGAACCCTGAGGGCGCGAGTGTTCAAGGCCTCCACCATTCTGAGCCGGGTCTCGATTCTTACCCTGTTCATCCTCGTTGCCGCTGGCAACATCACCAACAGTCTCTTGGTGAAGTACGGCTTCGAGGACCAGGCAGCACACGCGAGCAAACACGCCACCTTTATCGAGATGATGAATGGGACCGCGGCACGGCCCTTTGTCTACCGTTCAGTCACTGCGAGGCTGGATTATTGGGCTGCCACGCAGATCGTCCACAGGTGGCCGTGGGTCGCCGGCGTAGCCGACGGCCTGCTCCTCCATCGCTGCTACTTTGCCGACGTAAAGGATGCGGACTGGACGCCGGCGATCGCCACATCCTACACGCTGATGTACTTCGTGATCGTGGCCTCAACGGTGCTGGGCTTGTTCTTTGTGTGGCGCATTGCCAGGAACCGCGGACTCTCTTATGTCCAAGCAACCGGCTTCATGATTGCCTTCAGCTTCATCTTCCCCCTGTTCTTCCAGCGCAGTGTGCTCTTTTACGACTTCATCGAGTTCGCCGGTGTCTTTGGGGCCTGCTACTTCCTCCTCGAAGACTCGATGATCCCCTGCACGCTTGTGATTGTCCTCTTCGCCTTCGTCAAGGAGACGTTCTTTCTCGTTCCTGCGGGGCTTTTCTTTCTACACAAAATTGACGTGCCAATTAAGAAGCGCCTCACATGGTTTGCTTTGCAGCTCGGAGCCTGTCTCTTCACCCGGCACTTCATCATGCACGGATTTGAGCACAATCCTGGCGGCGCGGTCGAGTTTCACCTATTCGACAACATCGCTTTCTGGCTGAGCCCGAGGTACTATCTCGATCTCAACAACCTTGTGGGCCCAGGCATCTTCCTTCCCCGCCTCGAAAACCCACTCATTCTCATCCCGATCGCTCTCTTCAGCCGGCGCGCATGGCAGTTGTCCGATCGCCGCTGGCGCCGTTACTTCCTCGCCGCGTTCCTACCACTGCTGGCTCTATTCATCCCCTTTGGATTCGCCGACATGTTCCGCAACTTCTCGCTCGCATTCCCGGCGATTACCCTGATTGCGCTCAGTGCCGCAGGAAATCTTGACGCGATCCTCAGATGCAGATCTACGTTGTTGCAGCAGCATCGCCGTCAATCGCCACTCCCTTCGGGACGCGGCTTGTGTAACAACAAGCCTGGTTGACCAGGGTTAGGCCAGCCTTTACAGATGCTGGACTACGTTAACGACGGGCCGCAAAGACGCACCAGGGGAGCCGTTTGTCATCGGCCAACAGTCCTGCGCTACAGCGCGTAGTGTGGACGAACCTGTTCCTACTGTGGCCGCAGCCGGCGCGATCAGCCTCACGGAAAGTTTCCTTGTCCCGAACTTTGGCGGCGCTCCGGGGCAGGAAGCGCACTGCCAGAGTGTGGACAGTCCTGTCCCCACTGTCACGGCAAGCAAGGGAGCCGGCAATCTGGTCACTCCACATCTGATTCCGCAGTTCTCGCAGAACAGCCCCAAGTCTGTCGATCAGCCTTTGGAAACCTTGACGACGAGCCGCGGTATCGGCCTCACGAAGCCGTTCATGGTGGCGACCAATCACGGCTACGGGTTTGCGCGCCGGTCAGCAACGGTGAACGAGCCGATGAGAACTGTCACCGGAAGTCTCGGTGAAGCGCTGATAGAACCGAACATTGTCTGCTTCTACGGAACCCAGAATATGAGCGAGGTGGACAACCCGCTGCCGACTGTTACCGGCAACGACCGCTTTGCACTGATCGAAGGCCGGATCGTCGAGAAGCTCCTGCTCGACATCCGCTTCAGGATGCTCCAGCCACGTGAGCTCGCTCGCGCACAGGGGTTCTCAGACGATTATGTCTTTGCCGGTACGAAGAAGGATTCGGTGAAAATGATCGGAAATGCGGTTCCTGTGAACACGGCCATGCAACTCGTCTTGAGTTGCTTATCCGAAGCACAGGAAAAGACACTGAAGCGGGCCGCGTAAGCTTCTCGCTTTACCACCAAAAACAACAGGCGCCATTGTGCCTCACAGTCATAATGGCGCTTTCATTTCTGAATATGTCGAGGGGAGAGAGAGAAGAGGAGGTCGGCAACCAGCTTTCAGTAAGCCTTAACCAGTTGCGTTGCGGCAATCGGTCTAAACACCTTACGCTCGGCCTTGGCCGGCTCCGGCCTCTTCCACTCTGCAACAATCCTCTTCAGTCGACGAAGCTTCGTACTATCCCGATCCGATAAGGCGGCGTCGTGCGGTCCATCACCGTAGCTCGCATCTTCAGAACCGCTTTGGCGTGGATCTTCGAGACACAGCTTTCCATTACGCCCAGATCTGCGCCGATCTCCTTCATGGTCATTTCCCTGAAATAGTAGTGCGAAACAACCCGCCTCTCGCGCTCGGACAACGATTCGATCGCGCGGAGCAGGTGTGCGCTGGTCTCTTTCTTTTCCAGGACGGCAAGCGGTGTGATCGAGGATGGATCGGGAATGCGATTGAGGGGTCTGTCCGATGATTGTTCAGTGCAGTCGTCGCTGGCGTCCAGACTGATGATGGCCAGAGACCATATCTTGAAGACCAGTGACTGATACTCCGAGATCGTCATATTCAACGCGTCAACTACTTCTGCTTCGGTTGGGTAGCGTCCGAACGATTTAGAGAGCCGGTCAACCGTCTGTTCGATTGTCTTTGCCTTTTTGCGAAGTGTTCGGGAGCCGCGGTCATCTTCCCGCAGGTTGTCGAGGATTGCTCCGCGAATGCGCGGATAAGCAAATGTCGCGAATGAAATATCGCGGGATGGGTCGTAGCGCCTTGATGCTTCGAGTAGGCCGAACATGCCAACGGACACCAGATCGTCGAATTCTGCTACTCCCTTCGGTAGCTTCCCATGAATATGTTGCGCGATCTTCTTCACCATCGGAAGATGTTCAACGACTTCTTTTTCTGAGTCTTGCTGGCGGTCGCAAACGTTTACAGAACCGCCGAACTCGGCTTGTGATGACACCATTTCCCCCCATACATTGGCGTAATTGCCTGTCTTGCTGAATGCAACCAGCATATAGCACCGGACTCTCTACATTTGCTTTGTTCAGGTTACTAAATGTTACTTTGGTCCTTTGCGACACATGTCTCCGTGCTTTCTGCTGGCGCTGATATTCGTTACTTTTGCTTTATGTGCCGAATGTCACCGCACTCTCTACTCTTGCTGCGAGGCTTATAATGCAATTCACACTTGACTTGAATCAAAGATGGGTTGAAGGCCGCGCGAGTTACCGCCGACCGGACGAGCCCATCCTGTTTGATGACAAATTAGTTTGTTCCTGAGTAACAAAGTTTGTTCCTGGACAAAAAAGTTTAAACCTATATCCTTGCCTCTCCCCGGGAAAGGAGTATTCATCAATCGATGAGTACTCCTTTCTGGGAGGGGTGGAATGGCGCGTCGTCGTTACACCATCGATGCGAGACGTGCCGCTGAGTTCGTGAAAGATGGGCGGGGGAAAGGCCATGACAGCGCATACAAGCCGTGGCTGACCATTCAGGATGTCCCCTCTCAAGGGCGCTGCCATCGGCCGCTTGGGATGTCCACTGGGCGTATCCACCATCTTCTCTCTGATAATGAGAGGGACTTGTTCCTGCTTCTAGACTGGCAATCCTCTACCGTTGATCTGCGCGAACGGTTTCCTCTGAATCTTGACACCACTCAGGACATTGCCGGTCGGCTGAACATCCGACATCCGAGAGCACTGCCCACCACCGATTTATTGGTGATGACTACCGATCTTGTGCTGGACCGGCGTGGGACGAATGGGGTGGAGACCCGGGCCTATGCAGTCAAGACCGCCACGGATCTGGAAAATCCGCGTACCTTGCAGAAGCTGGAAATCGAATGGCACTATTGGCAAGAGCGAGGTATACCTTGGAGCATAGTCACTCGCTCCGAATTACCGCAACGACTGATTGATAACATCGCCTGGGTGCATCACTTTTTTCGCCCGGACGGTGTGGAAGACAGGCTGTTGGTGCTGATCCCGCTGTTCCTTGACGAAATTGCAGCTCGTCTGCAGGTATCTCTTGGCGGATTCTGTGACGTCATCGACCATCGCTATGGTCTTCAGCCAGGCTCCAGTTTGTTGCTGATGCGTCACCTGTTGGCTTCTCGAACCGTCACTTGCGACATGGAACAGGTGGTTTTGAATGCCAAGCTGCCGGTGTCAGCTTTGACTATAGATCAGCGGGACCGACTTCGTAGTCGTGCATGATGAACATCCTGACGGTCAATCAACTCGTCACCTTTGTCGAGGATAACCATATTGAGCGGGTACTGTGGGTCAAGATCGAGCAATCTGGCTATATCCTGATCGACATCGCATCGATACGGGCTTTGCCGCTGTACCGCAGCCACGCCGAACTGGAGTCCCTGACAGATATCGGGCAATTGGCATTCGATGCCGAGGACCCGTTCCCGTTGCCCATTGGCGAGGACGCAATTACCCCGCTTCACCGCGCCATGCGGGACAAGAACTGGGAGCGCATCGCTCCGCTGCTTGCTCAGCAACCCGCCATTCTCGATCCTGACCGACGGGGAAAGATCGTTGCCGCACTGATGAAGGAGCGCGGCTACAGCCATGTCGCCCTCTATCGTCTGCTGCGACGCTACTGGCAACGGGGCATGACCCGCAATGCTCTGCTGCCCGACTATGCCAAATGCGGTGGACGCGGTAAAGATAAGGCAGTTTCTTACAAACCGCGCGGGCGGCGCCCCAAGAATCCGGAACTTGTTTCCGTCAATGTAGGCTCAGAGATGCGCAAAGTATTCCGCACCTCCATCACGCGCACCTATGCCTGCCAGCCGGTGTTTGACCTGGCCGAGAGCTATCATTCGATGCTGCGGGAACATTTCACCGATTCGGTCATCAACCCAGATAGCGGGCGGCAGGAACTGGTGGTCCGAGCTGGAGCGCCGTCCTATAGGCAATTCCGTTACTGGTACGAAAAAGACAACGATATCTTCGCCACCAAACGCCGACGCCATGCCTCACGTGTGTATGACAAGGATATGCGCGGCCTGTTGGGTACCTCTACAGGCGAGGTGGACTGCGGTGCTCGCTATCAGATTGACGCCACCATCGCCGATATTTATCTAGTCAGTCGCTATTACCGCGACCGCATCGTCGGGCGTCCTGTGGTTTATGTCATCATCGATGTCTTCAGCCACATGATCACCGGCATCCATGTCGGGTTCGAGGGGCCAAGCTGGGTGGGCGCGATGGAGGCGCTTGGTAATGCCGTTTTGGACAAGGTCGACTACTGCCGCCGTTTCGGTGTCAACATCCTTCCGGAGGAGTGGCCGAGCGTGGGGATGCCGGAACGGTTGCTGGGCGATCGAGGAGAACTGGCCGGACGTATGGTGAATACCCTGATCAATAGCTTTAGGGTCACTGTGGAAAACACCGCCCCTTATCGTGCCGACTGGAAGGGACTGGTCGAACAGCAATTCCGCTTGCTCCCTGCCCGCTTCAAGGCCTATACCCCCGGCTATATTCAAGAAGACTATCAACAGCGCGGTGGCAATGATTATCGGCTGGACGCAGTGCTGGATATCGACCAGTTCACTCGCATTCTGATCTTCTGTGTTCTGGCGTATAACAACAACCATGTTCTGAAGGACTATCCTCTGGCCCCGGAGATGATCCACGATGGCGTGAAGCCAGTTCCCACTGACATGTGGGACTGGGGGATCGTGCGGCGCAGCGGACGGCTTCGGACCTATCCGACGGATCAAGTGCGTCTTAGCCTGTTGCCGTCGGACGAGGCCAAGGTCACGGTTCACGGCATCCGCTTCTACGGCTGCTTCTATTCCTGCCAGTTGGCGATGGATGATTATTGGTTCGACAAGGCTCGCCAGCGCGGGACGTGGAACGTCAAGATCTCCTATGATCCACGGTGCATGGATAATCTCTGGCTGCATGTTCAGTCAGAACAGTCGCGCTTTATTGCCTGCAGTCTGACTGATCGCAGCCGCGACCACCAAGACAAATCCCTTTGGGAAATCGACCAGTTACGGCAGGAAGCACGCAAATTGATTGCCGCAGGTCGTCCAAGGGAGACACGGGGGCGGGTAACACTGATCGATCAGGTGCAATCGGTGGTCCGCGAGGCCAAGGCCATGGCCCCGGACATCTCTGACCTTCCGCACAGCCGCCGGACCTCCGACATCCGCACCAACCGGCAGGAAGAGCGACAGGATCTGCAACGGCGCGACGCCCTGCGCGGTGAACGCACCAACCAACCGGAAAAGGCTCAGGTGGTGTCCTTCCCTGGGGCGCCGCCAACTGATGATTACAGTCTGCCCGACATCACCGAAATCCTCCGTCGATTCAGCGAACATGAGGAGGAGGAACCATGACTCCGCCGGCCGATCTGCCGCTGCTACCCGAATATCGCGACAATCCGTTCATCAATCGCCTGCCACCACAAATGTCGATGCGGAAAGCACTGGCCTTTCTCGATGATCCGCCCACCTTCTTGCCAGAGGAACGCCGCTATCCCGCCCATGAACGGATGCAATGCCTCTATCGCCTACGCCGTTGTTTCGTGCCGCTAGAACATCACCTGCGATTGGAATCCGCCTTCTCTGCACTACTGCGGCAAGGCTATGTTAATCGCAACCCGACGACCACCGACTATATTCGTCGTCTGCGCGATGGATATAAACGGATAGAAGCCCGCGATCTTCAAGCAGGTACGAATCCCGTACGCAGTTCGGCGGAGGGTTTTGCCCTGTTGGGTGCATCAGGCACAGGCAAAAGCACCGGCATCGGACGTATTCTGGAATATTATCCCCAGGTCATAGAACATTCGAGAACATTCAGCCTACAGCAGATGACGTGGCTGAAAGTTGACTGCCCCCATCAGGGCTCACCAAAACAATTGTGTCTGAGTTTCTTTCAGCAGATGGATTTGGCACTGGGAACCGACTACCTGAACCGCTGTGGTAAAAGCCGCAACTCCCTGGATCTAATGATGACTCAGATGGCTCAGATTTCCAATCTCCATGCTCTGGGGGTGCTGATCGTCGATGAAATCCAGCATCTGACCCTGGCCAAAGGCGTCGGGCCAGAGGCGTTGTTAAATTTCCTTGTCACTTTGATCAACACTATTGGCATTCCAGTGGTTCTGATTGGCACCATGGGGCACTGAGCCTTCTACAGGGCGATTTCAGGCAGGCCCGCCGTGCCAATGGACTGGGAGCGGACATATGGGAACGGCTGCCGCAGGGGCCTGTCTGGGATCACTTTGTGGAAGCACTATGGCCCTACCAATGGACGCGAGAGGAGTCCCCGCTGACCGACGATATCCGTCAGGTGTTGTATCAGGAATCTCAGGGCATTATCGACGTCGTGGTTAAGCTGTTCATACTTGGGCAAGCGCGGGCCATGGAACTGGGGGTAACGCGCAAGCGCCCGGAGATAATGGATTCCATGCTGTTGCGGACGGTTGCCTCGGAGCATTTCAAAATTATCGCCCCGATGACCAACGCGCTGAAATCCGGCGACCGCCGCAAAATCTACAAATACAACGATTTACGACCTCTGGAAGATTGTGCTCAGCAGGCTCTCCAGGCCGCTCAACTCCGCCTGGAACCGGAAGTTTCAGCCGTTCCGGCCCCGGCCATCGTCTCCACTCCTGCTGAACTAGGTATCGAGACTTTGGTGACCAAATTGATGGAGCTTGGGCTTGTCGAAGATATCGCCCAACGGATGGCCGCAACGGCACAGGCTGAACATCCTGGAGCTTCGCTGTTGGAACTTATTAGCAGGTTCTGCGGCACCATATACCATCCATCGATAGGTGGAGATTTCGCTCCGCCATGCGATGCAAGACGCGCTATTCTCTTCGGCGTATTCTTGCCTATTCCGGCAACTCCTCGGGTAATGGAAAGCGAGTGGATCGTCTATGGGCGAGATAACTGCGGATTGCCTCCACAACGAATCTGCGCGCCTTCTGGATGGACAACCCGCATCTCGATGTTCCCCGTATACATGCCTTTCCTACTGGCAAAAGGCGGGCAATGGACGTGCGATTTGTCAGGCAAGCCGCCCGTATACCAAAGCCGTCAATGCCACAAAACGCAACTATGCAACTATGCAAAGACCCGAGCAATTGTGGAACCTGCTGTGATTGCTCCGAAAGTACGTGAGGCGCTCAGCGGCCATTGGCGGAAGGCGTGAGACTACGAGCGAAACGGGTTTGGTAACCACGCTCGTCTGCACGCCAGGCCGACAATCGAGTCGCGAGAGTCGGCAATGGAGCAATTGTGACTAAGGGAGCGATTCGCGTCCTGGTAGTGGAGGATCACCATGTGGTGCGCCAGGGGCTGGTTGCGCTACTGAATGTGGTGGACGGCCTGGAGGTGGTGGGCGAGGCCGCTGACGGTGTCGAGGCCATCGCGCAGTTTAGCAAATACCAGCCGGATATTGTATTGATCGACCTGCGGCTGCCGCGGCTCACCGGCGTCGAGGTCATCAAGCGTGTCCGCATGCAGACGCCGCAGGCGCGCTTCATCGTGCTCACCACCTACGACGGCGATGAGGACATCTATCGCGCCCTACAGGCCGGCGCGCGCGCCTATCTGCTCAAGGGCATGACCTCCGAAGAGCTGATAGCAACGATCCGCGCGGTTCATGCAGGCAGATCGCACATTCCGCCGGCGATTGCAGGAAAGCTGGCCGAGCGCATGGGCACCGAGGAGCTGACGCCGCGCGAGTTCGACGTGCTGGAGCAAATCGTGAACGGCATGAGCAACAAGGAGATCGCCACCGAGCTTGAAATCTCGGAGACCACGGTGAAGACACACATCAACAGCTTGCTGGGCAAACTCGGTGTGACGGACCGGACGCAGGCGGCTACGGCGGCAATTCAGCGAGGCATTGTTCCACTGGAATCCCTCAAAAACCATGGATGAAACGGACAGAAGTGCAGGACTCCATTTCTCGGCTCTCACTGCCCAAGAGAAGATCGTGATTCTGAGGCGGCAACCTGCTGAAGCGGCACCAGTAGGCTGAACCCCCTTGTTCTTGATGCCGTCCGTGCGGCGGAACGCCGCGGAACTGACTTGGTTGCGTTATGGCCGATGACAAACATGGAACTACGCACCTAGATGGCTCGTTGACGATCTACGGCTACTTCCGGCGAGCCTACCGGAGATCTGCCTGGGGCGAAGCACTTCCCGATGCAGGGCCCATCGTGTTCGGGCCGGACCTGAACTGCGCCTTATTCAGTCTGGAGTTCGATGGTGCGTGCATCGTGAATGCCGCCTACCGATGTACGACCTGCGTCACGCTAGTTGCGTTTTGCGAGCACCTGTCAGAGTTAGTGATCGGCCTACCCGTAGAGCATGTCCTCAGGCTGGAAGCGGAACATCTTTTGCATTTCCACCAGGAGGTTCCGTTCGAGCGCCGCGATCGGGCACTGCTGGCCATGAATGCACTGAAAATCGCGGTACAACATTTTGTTCAAAGGAGTCGCCCTTGAAAGTTTCGTACATATTTTCGACGCAGGGCCACACCGTGTCGTACAAGCTTGGCCAAATGATCCTACCCCAACTGGAGCAGGGTAGGCACGGGGCCGAGGTGGTTGCCATGTTCTTCTTCGAAGATAACTGCTATGTGCTTCAGATGGGGAATCCGCTGGGAGAGCGCTTGGCCCAAGTCGCGCGCCAACAGAACATCCTCTTGATGTGCTGTGATCATTGTTGCTACGAGCGCGGCATCGCGGACAAGCTGATTGCCGATGTGCCGATCGGGTGTTTCCCGGACCTTTACAAGGCTCTGGCCGGCAATATGCCGGATCAGGTCATAACTTTGTAACCGCTTGCGATTACGCCAGGTTTGTTCGATGCGCTGCGCATGGAAACGGCGGCGGGTTCTCGGTCCTCTCGATGCAGTCGAATTGCCTTGGTGCTGCTGCAAATGGTGACGCGCGATGCGCAGAGGCGGGCGGCCGAAATCGTAGAGTGCGGACACTCCAGAATGACCGAGACTGCTTCTGCATTGGTGCGAAGATCGCACGCAGCAGAGATGGCCGTGGCCAGTGGCCCGGTCAGAGCGTTAGCCAGAAGCGAACGGAGTAACTTCTGCGCGTCGCTACAATCCAACAGTTAACCAGAAAGGGGGTACGACGCAACTATTGCAATTGAGCAAAACGAAACAGACAAGGAATTCGAGCCAAGACAACAATTACAAAGCCTAAGTGCAGTTGGGATGAAGTGCTCGGAAATCTGTGGACTTGCTTTCACCCTCCCACCTGAGGCAGGCAAATGTATTTCATCTTCAGCGTCGGGTGTCTTCAGGTCACAAGCCTGAACGTCCATCCGTCGTAAACCGCAAACGCAGCAAAAAAAAAGAAAGAGGAGATATGGCAGACCAGGAAGTTGTAGCGAATCAGAAAACGATCCTCAGCCACCAGGCGTCCATTCTGGAAAATCAGAAAACGATCCTCAGCCACCAGACATCCATCCTTCACAACCAGGCAACTATTGAAAAGAACCAGAAGTCTCTCGATGAAATTCTCGTGAATCAGAAAGAGATTCTCGTGAATCAGAAGGCGATTCTGGCTTCTTTCAAGAAGTAGCTTTCTCCGCTCGGAACGGCCAGGCGAACCTCATGGTTTACCTGGTCGTTATCGAGTTCCCAGGCCCGATTGGCAGCATAGAGAATATGCCCAGCTGAACGGCCGGTGTCGATCTGACCGATCTGGGAGTAGACCCCATGCACAGATCGACGATTGAACAAACGCGGTAATGGCGGCTAGCTCAGTCGGCCAAGCAATCCCCATTCTTTGGGCATCGTTCTCCTTCCCAGCAAGACATATCCAGAGCAGAAAACCGGAAACTGTGCAACAGATACCCTATCCTCGGTCTCTACCTCGATGCACAGGATTTACAGCCTCCGCGCAGAATAGGATTCAACTCCAAGGCCGCTGCCGATACGGCAACCTCGCCATGGTCCAGATCATCCAGTGTCGGTAGGATGGAAACATAAGGTTGTTTGCAAAGAGCAGGCGCATCGGAATACTCGCCGACAGCTAGGCGCGCTCGCATCCACCTTTTGGTGGAGTCCTACATCGGCACAAAGGTGTATACCACAGACCTCCAGAGTCAGGCTAAGATAAACTTAGGCCTAAGTATGAATTCCGCACGCGCGGCGCTTCGATGCTGAATTCTCTGCGCGGAAGCGAACTGAATTAATTCAGATATCAGGGACTGCCGGCGACGGATGAGGAAAGTGAACGAATGCGTTTGAAACTGCATGTTCAGCCCCGGCCTTTGCTGTTCATTGGGGTGTTGTTGATTTGCTGGCAGATTGCCATCAATCGGCATCCGGGCCAGCTCTTACCAGGTCCACTGAGCGTCTTGCGCGCCATCGGCGACCTGATGCACAGCGGTCTCTTGCTGAAGTATATCGTTGCCTCGCTCTTCCGTGTGACTTGGGGCTTTGCACTGGGCGCCTCTCTGGGGATTCCTCTGGGGCTCGCAATTGGCTGGAATCGCCGCGCTGAAATGGCTCTCAATCCGCTGATTCAGATTTTTCGCCCGATTTCGCCGCTTGCATGGATTCCAGTCGCGATCCTCTGGTTCGGCGTGGGCGATATGGCTGCCGTCTTTCTCATCTTTGTCGGGTGCTTCTTTCCCTTGCTCTTGACCGCCATGAGCGCCGTCCATAACATCCCCGCGTTATACATCGATGCAGGGCGCAATTTCGGCCTGAGCCCATTCGCATTTGTATCCCGTGTGCTGTATCCGGCCGTCGCTCCGCAACTCGTCGTGGGCATGCGCATCACATTGGGCATCGCATGGCTGGTCGTCGTCGCAGCCGAGATGATTGCCGTCAACTCCGGATTGGGCTTTCTGATTGTCGACGCGCGCAATGCCGGCAATCGTTACGATCTCGTGGTGGCTGGCATGGTCATCATCGGGGCCATCGGACTGCTTCTCGATCTGGGAATGCGATCGCTTGAACGCGTGAAGTCGTTCCGCTGGAGTTATTCGGAGGATTAGTGTCACTGACGAATGCGGCCAATACGCCAGCGGTTGCAGCGATGAAACTGCGCGCGGAGCAGTTGTGTGTGGCATTCGAGCGCGATAGCAAAAGCGTCTCGGTACTGGAGGACATCACTTTCGACATCTCAGATGGAGAGTTCATCTGTATTGTCGGCCGTTCCGGATGCGGCAAATCGACATTGCTCAATGTGCTTGCGGGGTTTCTTGCCCCGACAAGTGGATCGGTGATCATCGACGGTGAACCCGTCCATGGACCAGACCCTCGCCGCATTCTCGTTTTTCAGGAGCATGGGGTTTTCCCATGGCTGACGGTGGAAGGAAACATAGGGTTCGGTCTATCCAAATTGCCGCGTGCGGAACGTGAGCACCGGGTCGCCCACTACGTTCAGATGATCGGCCTGCAGGGCTTCGAGCGCACTTATCCTTCGGACCTATCGGGAGGCATGAAGCAGCGGCTTCAGGTGGCGCGCGCCCTGGCAGTCAATCCGGACATCCTCTATCTGGACGAAGCCTTCGGGGCTTTGGATTCTATCACCCGGCTCGCCATGCGCAAGGAACTGCTTCGAATCTGGCAAACGGAAAGGAGAACCATCATATTTGTGACGCACGATATCGACGAGGCAGTGCAACTCGCCGATCGAGTTGTTGTGCTGAGCTCGAATCCGGCAAGAATTGAGGATATACTCACGATCGACATTCGGCGTCCCCGAAATATCAGCTCGCCCCATTACCTGGAGCTTCGCGACAAACTCCTGGAGCAGATCGGCCAGGCATACACCGTATGAATTCGCTGTCCAAGCCAAGGAATTGGGAGAAATATTTCTGGCCGGTTCTCGCGGCTGCGCTGTTGTTCGCGATTTGGCACTACTGCGTTGTCTGGACAGGCACCAATATCTTCCCCTCGCCTCTGGATGTTGAGAAGGGGATGGCTGAGTTGCTCCATAAGGGCGTTCTCTGGGACGACATCGAGGACTCCGTGCGCCGCGTCGCTGTGGGCTTCGGCGCTGCGGCAGTAACTGGAATTCCGCTTGGTTTGACGCTGGGATTGTATCCAGCGGCGAATCAAATGGTGAACCCCGTGCTGCAAATACTGCGGCCAATCAGCCCCATCGCATGGATTCCCATAGCGATCATCCTTTTCGGCGTGGGAGATCGTGCCGCGGTTTTCCTCATCTTTCTCGGCGCGTTCTTTCCGATCGTGCTTGCGTGCGTGAGCGGCGTTTCCAGTGTGCCCTCGATATTCCAGCGCACTGGACGCAACTTCGGTCTTTCGTCTACGCAGCTACTCGCGAGAGTGGTCTTCCCCGCTGCCCTGCCGCAGATCCTGATAGGGCTGCGGATTGCGCTCGGAATCGCATGGGTGGTCGTGGTCGCGGCGGAGATGATTGCCGTCGAATCCGGTCTTGGTTATCTGGTCATAGACTCCCGAAATTCGGGCAAGCGCTATGACCTGGTTATTGCGGCAATGTTGCTGATCGGTGTCATCGGGCTGATATTGGATCTGGGGTTCCGCAGCCTGGAAGGACTACCATCGGTTCGATGGGGGTTCCGCCATGAGTCTTAAGATGAAGAGCTTGTTGTTGGCCTTGGGATGGCTGGTACTCATTTCAGCGTTGCATTCCTATTTGAACGTGAATTGGGTTGCCGTTCTGAACAACTATCGTCCGATCGAGAAGCGCAGGATTACCGTTGCCTACATCCCCGTCACCTGCCAGCTCACCTGCCCGGTAACGGACTACATTTCAAAATACTCTCAATCGGGCGAGGAGTTTCTGCCTCTCATGTTCGAGGGTTTTCCCGAGATGAAGGAAGCGCTCATTTCCAACCGTGTGCAAGCCGCCTTCATCGTAGCTCCAATGGCGCTTGCGCTCAAGGCGCAGGGAGTTCCAATCAAAATTGTCTACCTGGGACACCGCTACGGGAGCGCCGTCGTGGTTCAAAAGGACGGCCCCATCAAAACATTCGCGGATATGCGTGGCCATACGATTGCGATACCGAGCCGCTTTTCCGACGAGCGACTGCTTATCTTCCGCGCCATGAAGGTGTGGGGCATCAAGCCCGGCGAAATCAAAATGGTAGAGATGGCGCCGCCGGATGTTTCCGGTGCGCTTCAGGCACATGCGATAGACGCTTTTGTGATGGCTGAGCCGTTTCCATCCCAAGCGGAGATGGGAGGTTACGGCAGGGTCCTTTTTGAGGCACGAGAGTACTGGCCGGACTACATGTCGTGCATCCTTGTGGTACGGCAGGATCTGATCGACAACCGTCCGGAAGTAGTCCAGGTCTTAGTCGATGGCATCGCGCGATCCGGTCTCTGGCTCAATACCAGCAAGCCTCATCGTGAAGATGCCGCCGATTTCGTGGGCCGCCTCTACTTCAATCAGAAGCCTGCGCTGCTTCGATGGGCGCTCACCAATCCGATGGATCGCGTTATGTACGAACCCCTCGCTCCACGCAAAGCCGACTTCGATATGGTGCGCGATCTAATGATCGAAACGGGGGTTCTGGACAAGAAACTCGAGTTCGGCGAGTACACCGATACACGCTTCTCCGACAAGGCGAGCACCCAGACGCCGTGGAGATATGAGGCAGGCACAGCGACAGCGAGATAGTTACTCATTTACACCGACGGGATATCCTCAGGAGGCATATGTTTCGCAGACGTTTTCTTCAAATAATTGCCCTTGCCAGTACCGGCCTTGCTCCTTTGTCAGCCATCGAAGCTAGAGCAAGCAAGACCGCGATCTATCGTGTCAAAGGATTCAGCTGCATCACTTGCGCCACCGGCCTTGATACCATGCTCCTTCAACAAAGGGGTATAAGGTCGAGCAAATCGATCTACCCGGACTGCAAAGTGACGGTAGTGTTCGATCCCGACCAGATCGCCGAGGAAGCCATCGTAACATTCATCGCTGGTCTGGGCTTTACTGTAGAGGGGTAACGCTGGGCCTGTGTTGGAAGAGAGTCGGTTTCGCACTCGGACCGGATTCGTGCATAACGAATCCCAGGGTTTTGTGAGCCCTCCGGCTCGCGCACGGGTTCACACAGGCAAAGAAAAGGCAGACCCGATCAGAGCGAGCAGAGAACTCGCTGCAAACCGCGCTCAGTCACGACGCAATCGTTACGGAGTTGGTCTCGGTGCCAACCATAGAACGTTTATAAATAAAGCCGGCTAAAGAAACGGGATCTTGACGCTGATCGGGGATTGCCCACTACTTTCTGAAGGGCAGAGGCCAGATCCTCGGGGTGAAAGCCAAACGGTCCGGGCTTGCTCTTATAAAGGACACGACCATGGGGCGCGATCGGATAGAGGCGGTCGGGCCAGCCGGTATAGGCAATCGATCCAACATGAACCCAAGTAGATAATATATCAGGTATATATTATACTTGCGAGTATTCTCACTTGGGCGAGGTGGAAATGCCACAATTTCGGCCAATTCAGCAGTC
>PLST01000514.1 GCA_003164255.1 Acidobacteriaceae bacterium
CGAGGGAACAAGGGAACAAGGGACCAAGGGACTGAGGGGTTGGAGATCAGGGGTTAGGGATTAGGGATTTGAGGCGGGGCGATGTACAGGAGCGGCGAGAATGGATTAGCCTCAAAGCTCACGGAGCGAGGAGATTGGTGACGGGATGAAGCAAAGGAAAAAGCCGGTGGTTTCTGCGCGGGCGCTCAAAGCCCTGGCTGAACAGGCGCGCGAGGTGGCGGAAAACGCCTATTCGCCGTACTCGAAGTTCAAGGTGGGCTCGGCGCTTCTGCTGAGCAACGGCGAAGTTGTGACGGGGGCGAATGTGGAGAACGCCAGCTACGGGCTGACGATTTGCGCGGAGCGGTCGGCGCTGGTGAGCGCGGTTTCGCAATTCGGGCCTGAAATCCGTGTTTCTGCTGTGGCCGTGGCCAATTTGAACGATGCGCCCAGCCCCCCGTGCGGCGCCTGCCGACAGGTGCTGGCGGAGTTTGTACTGCCAGATGCGCCTATCGTGTTTCCTTCCGCGCATGGCGAGCGGACGATGGCGTTCAGCGAATTGATGCCGATGGCCTTTGACATGAAGCTGAAGTGAGGCAGTGCTCTCAAGACTATTTTGCGTAGAAGCGGTAACGGATGGTCCAGTGCGCGGTTTCGCCCGGCGCCACCTGGATGTGCACATAGGCCTCGGGACAGATGGTGGTGCGGATGGACCAGAAGTTGATGCGCGAGATGGGCTGATCGCCGGTCTGCTCGACGCCTACGCCGGTCCGGCGATTTTCAACAATGAAGTCGTAGCTCGACGGATCAGATGAATAGCCGGTGAGCACGCTCTGCGAAGTTTGCCCGGTCTCAAGCTCGCGGCTGAAGACGAGTTCCCTTCCCGAGACAGACGCGCCGTTGCCGAGGTCGTGCACGGCCGTGGGTTCGAAGGGAAAACGGACGACCATGTCGGGGCCGGTGGGTGCGTCGTCAATCATGTAGAAGTCGTGCTCGTAGACCTGGGTGTCGATGGTTTCTTTTCCGGTGTTCTTGAGTGCGTGACTGAGAACGAGGACAGGCTCGTTCTTGTCGAGCGCGAGAGTCTTGGTGTACTCGTATGCGATGCCGATGGAGGACTTGAGCGTCTGTTTGAAGCTGGCGCCGCCGGGGTTGGTGTGGACGGCCCACTTGCCGCCATCGACGAGTTGGAAGGGCGCGGTGAAATGGAAGGGCGAGTCGTCAATTTTGCGCAGGACGCCGACGCCGATCTTGACGAAGGGATCGCCGGGTTTGGCTTCGTCGTACTTGATCGCGCTGTCGCCGTTGGCGGAACGGAATTCTTCGACGGGGCCGGTAATGGCGTCGTGCAGCAGCGGGTCGTAGTGGGGGAACCAGACTCCGAAGTACGTGTGGCCCTTGTAGGCGAGGCAGCCGACGACGCCGGACCAGTCAAAGCGCGTGCCGCGATAGTAGCCGGTTTTGGCGTTTGGCAGATAGAGTACGGCGTTTACCTTGCCGTTGGTGATGGAGGCCGTCGGATAGCTGGTGGGCTGGGGGGCGGCGCAAGGTGCGCTGGTTGAGGCGGCGTTGGCGCGCGGGACGAAAATAGATGTCGCAAGAAGCACGAAAGCGAAAAGGCGGAGACGGGAGAGTTCAGTCATTTGGCTTAAACCATCATTCAATCAAGCAATGGTAGCCGATGATTCCGATTCAGTCCTGCTAAATCAGCTCGATTGAAACCCGCCTGCCCACCATTGCCGCAGCCCGCTGCAGACTCATGAGGGTTATNNNNTCCTCGAAGATTCCTTGCTTCTTGAGAAAGTCGTCGATGCTCGATCCCATGTGTTTCTTGCTCATCGCTCCAGCTCACACCCTGTACCTTATTTAGTACAACTGTACCATAAAATGTACATCGCTGCAATCGCGTCCGGGCACCATGAGTCGCCGTTGCGATAATCTCGACTATTGATGCATGAGGGTTTGACGGTTATGGCCAATTCAAATGCTACCCCGCTGCACATGATTGACCTGATCCTGAAGAAACGGGACGGGGTTCCGCTGAATGAGCGGGAGATTGGCTTTGTGGCGGCGGGCGCGGCGGCGGGAACGATTCCGCTGGAGCAGCTTTCGGCGTGGCTGATGGCGGCTTGGCTGCGCGGGCTTTCGTTGGGCGAGATTCGCGCGTTGACGCTGGCAATGCGCGACTCGGGCGAAAAATTTTCTCCAGCGCGGCTGGGCAAGCAGGCGGTGGACAAGCACTCGACAGGCGGCGTCGGGGACAAGACGAGTTTTCTGGTTGCGCCGCTGGCAGCGGCGTGCGGCGTTGCCGTGCCGATGATCAGCGGGCGGGCGCTGGGACACACCGGCGGAACGCTGGACAAGCTGGAGTCCATTCCGGGATTCCGGACGGCGATGACGCTGGAAGAATTTGAGAAGGTGATCAAGGAATGCGGCGCGGCCATCGTGAGCCAGACGCCGAAGCTGGTTCCCGCCGACCGGGTACTTTATGCCCTGCGCGACTGCACGGGTACGGTGGAGTCACCGGGGCTGATCTGCGCGTCGATCCTGAGCAAGAAGCTGGCGGCCGGACTGAATGCGCTGGTGCTCGACGTGAAGACGGGGTCGGGAGCGTTCCTGCGCAAGCAGGAGGACTCAGAGTATCTGGCGGCCCTGCTGGTGTCGACGGCCGAAGCCGCGGGGACGAAGACGGTTGCGCTGCTGACCGACATGAGCCAGCCGCTGGGCACAACGGCTGGAAACTTTATTGAGCTGGTGGAAGCCGTGGACCTGATGCGCGGCAAACGGCCGACGGAGAGCGATGGAGACAATTCCGACCTGCGCGAACTTTCGCTGATCCTTGCCGGATGGATGATTCACCTGGGCGGTCAGGCGAGTACGCCGGAAGCGGGCTATGCGCGAGCCGACGCAGCGCTGGCGGATGGAACGGCGTTGCGGATATTCCTGGCAATGATCGAGGCCCAGGGCGGCGATGCATCGGTGTTCAAGACGCCGAAGATTTTTCACAGGCCGGGCGCGACAGAGGTGGTGAAGGCGTGGGAGCGGGGTTTTGTGGCGGAGATGGATACGACGGCTTTGGGCTGGGCGGTGCAACGGACCGGGGCGGGCCGGGAAAATGCGGGCGAGCCGGTGGATCCACACGCAGGCATCGTCTTCCATGCGCGGCGCGGAGCCTGGGTTGAGAAGGGGCGGCCCTTCGCGACGATTTATGCAACCAACGATGAACTGCTGGCCGAGCCAATCGCAATTCTGAAGCAGGCGATCCGCTTCTCGGGGAATCCGCCGAATCAGGTCGAGCTGGTGGGGAAGATCTTTACACGCGATTCCGCGGAGAATTATCTGCACGATCATGTAAGGTAGTCGGAGAACAGAGATCAGGGGTCAGA
>PLST01000232.1:0-18977 GCA_003164255.1 Acidobacteriaceae bacterium
CGCCAGCGGGTGAAGTACCAGACCTACGACGTGACGGATCTGGTGAAGAAAGGCAGCAACGCGCTGGGCGCACTGCTGGCGCCGGGTTGGTATGAGACGCCCCTCGAGTGGTTCCAGCAGCCGAACAACTACGGCGACACACCGCCGGCGTTGCGGGCCCAGTTGCGGATTGAGCACACGGATGGAAGCGTGGAGTGGGTAACGGCCGGGACGGACTGGCAGGCGCACACGTCGAGCATTGTGAGCGCGGAGCTCTATGACGGCGAGCGGAAAGACGCGCGGCTGGACCAGCCGGGATGGGAATCGGCAGGGTTCAAGGCCGACGGATGGACACATGCGGAGGCGATCAAGCCTGCGGCGGTGAAGATCGAGGCACAGGATTATCCGTCGATCCGCGTTGAGCAGCGGTTGGAGGCGAAGGCGCTGACGGAGCCGAAGCCGGGCGTGTACATCTTCGACTTCGGGCAGAACCTTTCGGGCGTGGAGTTGCTGCACGCGCAGGCGCCGGCGGGAACGACGGTGCGATTGCGGTTTGGCGAGGTGCTGAATTCGGATGGCACGCTTTATACCGACAACCTCCGTACGGCCAAGGTGACGGATGAATACACGTTCAGCGGGAAAGCGGATGAGATTACTGCAAGCAGGAATTATGAAGTATTCGAGCCACAGTTCACCTTCCATGGCTTCCGCTACGCCGAGGTGACGGGACTGCCGGGAGCGCCAACGCTGAACTCGCTGGCTGCCATGGTGTTTCACACGGACGCGCCGTTTACCGCGCAGCTTGAAACGGGCAGTGCGATGGTGAACAAGCTGTGGAGCAATATTGTGTGGGGGCAGCGGTCGAATTTTGTAGGGATTCCGACCGATTGTCCGCAGCGGGATGAGCGGCTCGGCTGGATGGCGGATGCGCAGGTGTTCTGGCGGACGGCGAGCTACAACATGGACCTTGCGGCGTTTTCTCGACAATTCTCCGAAGACATGCGCGGCACGCAGAGCGGAACGCCCTACTACGGAATCTTTTCGCCGGGGACGGTGACGGAAAGTGCGCAGTCGGGCGCGGGATGGAGCGACGCGGGGGTGGTGATTCCCTGGACGACGTGGCTGCAGACCGGCGACACAAGCGTGATCAACCAGAACTGGGCCGCGATGGAGAAGTATTTGAATGCCATTGAAGCTCATAATCCCGACGGTCTATGGAAGAACGAGGCCGGGATTCACTTCGGGGACTGGCTTTCGCCGGAGGGCAAGACGGATTACACGCTGATTGCGACGGCGTACTGGGCCTACGATGTGACGCTGATGCGGCAGATGGCGCAGGCTACTGGAAGAACCGAGGACGAAGCGCGCTATGCGCGGCTGTTCGAGAAGATTCGCTCGGCGTTTGAGAAACAGTTCGTCCACGGGGACGGTTTTGTGGCGGGCGCAGATAACAACGAGCCGTCGTTCGGCGTAATCAACAATCCGGGTTTGAAGGTGCAGGGCGGCGATACGCAGACCGGGTACGTGCTGGCGCTGCACATGAGCCTGCTGCCGGAGAACCTGCGGGCAGCGGCGGCCGAACGGCTGGTGAAGAAGATTGAAGCCAACCACGGCATGTTGGGCACGGGATTTCTGGGGACGCCTTATCTGCTGGAAGAACTGACCAAGGCGGGGCACGCGGATTTGGCCTTTCATCTGCTCCTGAATACGACGTATCCATCGTGGGGCTACATGGTGGAGCACGGCGCGACGACGATGTGGGAGCGTTGGAACGGGGACCAGATGCGCGGCGACCCAAGCATGAACTCGTACAACCACTACGCGTACGGAGCGGTTGCGGACTGGATCTACCGCTACGCAGCGGGCGTGGATGCAACGCCCTTAGATGCGGGATTCCATACGGTCGTTCTGCATCCGCAGTTTGACGCACGATTGGGGAAGATTGCGTTCGATTACCAGTCGGCATACGGCCCGATTCATTCGGATTGGGTCGTAAAGGGGGCGACCGCCGAGTGGCATGTGACGCTGCCTGCCAACACGACCGGGTGGCTGCCTTTGAGTGCGGACGAGACGGGCAATTACAAGCTGGACGGAGTCTCGATTGCAGAGAGCGAGCTGGCGAAAGCGGGCACTCGCGGCGGACAAAGCGGATTTGAGTTGGCACCGGGGAGCTACTCGTTTGCCGTGCGGCTTGAGCGCTAGGATGGCGCCAATCCCTGGTCCCCAAGTGCGAGGGACCAGGGGCACCCGCACCCGTCACCCGGCGTTCTGCCGCGTCTGTACAAGGTAATTGTTGAACGGATAGGCTTTGATACTGCTTGCGGGCTAGATCGCCCGAGGCGGGGAGAAAGGTAGAACGAATGCCGGTAGCGATTTTGATGGGGATCGGGTGGCACATAATTGGCGCGGCCATGGCGGCATCATTTTATGCGCCCATTGGGAAGGTCAAGAACTGGTCGTGGGAGACCACGTGGGCGATTGCGGGATTGTTTTCGTGGATTCTGCTGCCGATCGGGGTGAGCCTGATTCTGCTGCCGGATTTCACCGGCTTTTACGCGTCGATGGGGCCGCACCTGCTCCTGAAAGTCGCTCTGTTCGGCGCGATGTGGGGCGTTGGCAATGTGAGCTATGGGCTGACGATGCGGCACCTGGGCATGTCGCTGGGAATCGGCGTGGCCATTGGCGTGACGCTGGTGGTGGGCACGCTGGTGCCGCCGCTGCTGCACGGACAGGGCGCGATGCTTGTGCACACGCGCGGCGGACTGCTGACGCTGGCGGGCGTTTTTGTCGCGGTGATCGGCGTGGCGATTGTGTCGTATGCCGGCCACCAGAAGGAAGTGCAACTGGGCGCGGAGGTACGGGAGTTCAACGTAAAGCTGGGGCTGCTGCTGGCGGTGATGTGCGGCATTTTTTCGTCGGGTATGTCGTTTGCGATTGATGCGGCGCGGCCGATGGAGGCTGCAGCCAAGGTGCTGGGCGTGAACCCCCTGTACGCTGCCCTGCCGAGCTACGTGTTCATCATGGGCGGCGGAGCGGTCATCAACCTGAGTTACTGCTTTATCCGGCTGGCAGCGCTCAAGCGGTTGAGCCTGCGCGCCGACATGGGCCAGCCGCGGCCAGTGGTTTTGAAGAACGCACTCCTTGCAGCGACCGGCGGGATCATGTGGTACCTGCAGTTCTTCTTCTACGCATGGGGCGCGGCCAACATTCCAGTCCGGCTGGCGTATGTGAACTGGATGCTGCACATGAGCATCTATGTGCTGTGCGGCGGCCTGGTGGGCCTGGCGCTGGGCGAGTGGAAGGGCGTGGAGCGCCGTCCGGTGCGGCTGCTTTGGGCAGGCGTGCTGGTGATTATTGTGGCGGCGAACCTGGTGGGTCTGGGAATGGCGTCTTAGTTTCCTGAGTCCGAAGTTCGTTCAAGAAATGCTCATTGGCTTTGTGTCAGGGCACGACTTCAGTCGTGCCGTAAAGGTCGCAAAGCGAATGGGCTTTAGCCCCTGCGGGATGTTCTCCGAACCGCTTTGAATCATCGAATTTATTTAACGAACCTCAGAAACACCACATTAGCTAACTTCTTAGCTAAACGGTTGGATTGGGCAGCGGCAGGTAGGCGTCCAGGCCCTGCGCGATGAGATCGGCGCGCAGCTGGGCGGGGGTTGTGAACACCAAACCGCGCATGCCGAGCTCTTCGGCGGCTTCGACGTTGATGGTCTTGTCGTCGATAAAGAGGTTCTCTTCAGGCTTCGTGCCGAGCTGTTTGAGCACATGGTGAAAAATGGCGGCGTCGGGCTTGGCCATGAGCAACTGGTAGCTCCAGACAAGCACGTCGAAACGGTCGAGCCAGGTGAACTCGCGCTGCATGTTTTCGAGCACGCTATCGCCGATGTTGGAGAGGATGGCGGTGAGGATGCCGCGCTTGGTGAGCTGCTGCTGCCAGTTGAGCATGTCTCCATTCTGGGTGGTCCACATGCGGGCATCCCAGAGGCTGAGTTCTTCCGCGGCCGAGGGATAGAGGTCGAGTTTCGCCTTCGCCAGAATCTTCTGCCAGAAGGCGAGGCCCGTGAGTTTGCCCTCGTCGTAGGCGAGCCGGTCGGCCCAGTAGTACTTGTCGAGTTGGGCCGAGGTCAGGCCGGTAATGGCGAGGAGCTGCTTGTAGGCTGCCGGCTCGGGTGGGCCGGTCAACACCATTCCGTAGTCAAAGACAACCGCGCGAATCGGCGTAGTTGAGCTCAAGGCTCCTCCGGTGGGCGCCCGTGTATGTTGGAGAAAGACGCCTCCTCCTATTGTGCATGATGGAGCCTTGCGGGGCATTGGCGAGACGTAAGCTGGATTGGAATTGATGCGGTTTTCAAAGAGAACGGGCTGGAACACGGAAGAGAGCGAGCTGGCGCGGGCGCATCGGCTTCGCGCGGAGGCCGGGCTCCCCATCGCCGACTTGACGGCGTCGAATCCCACCCGTGCCGGGCTTGATTACGGTGAGGGATTGCTGGATGCGCTCGCCGATCCCAGGGCTCTGGACTACGACCCGCAGCCCCTGGGGCAGTTGGCGGCGCGCCAGGCCGTGCGGCAGTACTATGCCGACGCTGGCGTGGCTTTGGAGACGAGCCAGATCCTTTTAACCACAAGCACGAGTGAAGCTTACAGCTATCTCTTCAAGTTACTTTGCGACCCTGGATGCGAGGTGCTGGCGCCGCAGCCGAGCTATCCATTGTTCGATTTTCTGGCGGATCTGGACGATGTGCGCATCCGTCCCGTTCCGCTCGTCTACGACCATGGCTGGCAGATTGAGCCGGAGGGTGTGCGGCGGGCGATTGGCCCCCAGACGCGGGCGATCGTGCTGGTGCACCCCAACAATCCCACCGGCCACTTTACCAAGCCCTGGGAGGCGGAGGAGCTGGCGCGGATTGCCCGGGAATTTGACCTTTCGCTGATTGTGGACGAGGTGTTTCTGGATTACGACTTCTCGGGCGGCGGGCGAAGCTTTGCGGCAGGGTTGGAGGCCGTTCCGGTGTTCGTAGTGAGCGGGCTGAGCAAGATTGCCGGGCTGCCGCAGATGAAGGCGGCGTGGATTGTGGCGACTGGTCCGGAGCGGGCTCAGGCGCTGGCGCGGCTTGAGGTGATTGCCGATACGTTTCTCTCCATGAACGCCCCGGTACAATGCGCGCTGCCGGCGTGGCTCGAGGGACGGAAGGCGATCCAGGGGCAGATCAGGGAGCGTGTGCGTAGAAATCTGGCGGAACTGGACCGGCGCCTGGAACGCCTGCCGGCGGTCGATCGGCTTGCGGTGGAGGGGGGATGGTACGTGGTGCTTCGGATTCCCGCCCTGGAACCGGACGAACAGACAGTGCTCAAGCTGCTGGAACGAGGGGTCTGGGTCCATCCGGGATACTTTTTCGGCATGCCCGAGTCTGGTTGGCTGGTAGTGAGCCTGCTGGGGCCGGAAGCAGAGTTCAGCCATGGAATCGCGCGGCTCGCGGAGTTCCTTACGGAGCGGGACGCAGCGAAAATGAACCCGTAGCCCGCATTTCGCACAGGTCACAGAAGATCGTAGCGCTGGCCTCCCGGCCCTCAGATGTCTCGCCGGACTTTGAATTCTTGATTGTTACCCAGCAAGTGAGGAATCGCCCTACGCATTGCTGGTCGCCGCAACGCNNAGAGACGCACCAGGCCGCGTCATGAATATCTCCTGCCAGACGTAGGCGCTGTAAGAGACAGTGCCGATCCAGACCATAACACGCGAGTTCAGACCCTTGTGCACCAGGCCCTCCTCGACCACGAGTGTGCCGCCCACCATAGCTAAAACAATCAGGTAGGACGAGAGCGTGGGCCAGCCATTCGTTCTTTGAATGTTCAAGCCGAGCAGCACCGCGGCAAAGAGCGGGGCCTCCTTGGGGAAGTTGCGAAACACGAACTTGCGCACGGGTTCGCGGCTGAGGAGGATGGCAAGAGCGCATCCCAGCAGGAGTCCATCAAAACGCGCGTCGGTGCGAATCTGGCGATAGAAACTGTCGGGGCCGGGCAGATATCGTCCGATCCAACTGTCGGGATGGGTGCAGTCGTAGAGGCGCCAGGTAGCGCAGGCGCAGGCTCCAATGCCTGCGAACCAAAGTGAGCGCCGATTGCCGAGCCACAGAAACAGGGCCGGCCACAGCAAGTAAAAATGCTCCTCGATTGAAAGCGACCAGAAGTGAGTGGTGTAAAAGCCCCGCTGCGTCGCGGCAAGCTGGTAGTTACGGAAGAAGAACAGCGAGCCGAAAACCTCAGAAGAATGGAAGTCGAGCAGGTTGACGAACAGGGACACCACGCAAAGGGTTCCCAGGTAGGCGCACACCAGCGGAAGAATGCGGAAGGCGCGCCGGATGTAGAAGTCGCGCAGGTTGATGGTCGAGGACTTTTCTCTCTCCTGAATAAACTTGAGGGTAATGATGTAGCCGCTCAGGACGAAGAAGATGTCCACGCCCAGACCCCAGAGGTTGGCCCAGAGCTGATCTTTATATTGGCCGAAATGCGCGCCGTGCCCGGCAATCACCAGCAGGATGGCCACTCCGCGCCAGCCGTCGAGCGTACGAATGCGATGTGGTTGGGAAGCAGTCATGTTTTCAGGGATTATACCCCGAGCAAAATTGGCCCACAGCGGTTACCCAGTTGCCCCATCTCGAAACCGGAAAGCCGCGTGGTTAGTAAGCCTGCTGAGTCGTCCACCGGCTCCGCNNCTTGCACTTCAGTTTCTTATAGGGGGAAAAGAGATAACAAGCACGGGAATTGCCAGTTGAAAGAATTATTTCAGCGTGAACCAAGGTAGTAATATGGCACGAGAGTTGCATTAAGTTCCTCTTTAGATTATTGCTATAAGTAATTGATTTTATTAATACTCAACGCAGTGCAAACAATTTCACATTGTGCGCAAAAAAGGGTTACTACGACGTTCTTCGCCGATCGTTGTCTGGGGGCCATGTCCGGGCAGAACTCGAGTTTCGTCGGGCAGGGAGAACAGGCGGGAACGGATGGAATCGATGATTTGGTCGAAGTTGCCGCCCGGCAAGTCAGTACGGCCGATGCTGCCCGCAAACAGAGTGTCTCCGGCCACAAGGAGATTGAGCGGGGCGAAGTGAAGGCAAATTGAGCCCTGGGTGTGCCCGGGAGTATAGAGGACGCGGGCCGGGAAGCTCGAGAGGCCCACGGTTGCGCCATCCGCGAGGGAGACGTCGGGCGGGGCGGTTTCCGGCGCTTCGACGCCGAGCCAGGCAGCCTGTTCTTCCATCATGACAAGCAGCTCCAAGTCATTCTCGTTCATATAGATAGGAGCTCCGGTGAGCTTTTTGAGGCGCAGGGCTCCGCCCACGTGGTCAATGTGCGCGTGGGTGATGAGGATCTGCTTGAGGGTGAGGCCAAGCTGGGTGAGGCGGCGGTGGATACCGGCGATCCCATCCCCTGGATCGATGATGATGGCCTCGCGCGTCTGCTCGTCGCCGATCAGGGTGCAGTTGCAGGCGAGCATGCCGACTGGGAAGGACTCAAAGATCATGTGTCTGATTGTAGGCGGGATCGGGTCTGACGCCCTAAGGAATGGATAAAATCAGGCGTTAATTTTGCGCGGTGCAAGGCGATTTGGCACCAGTATTTCCACAGATACCACTCTACACTAAAAAAAATCAAAGGCTATTGCTATTCGCTTTTTATTCGCTATAATGCGGGCATGGCTGTCACCCGAAGGCAAAAAGAGGTTGTAGACTTCCTGGAGTCGTTTGTGGCTCGCAACGGCTATTCCCCCTCGTTTGAAGAGATCGCACGAGGGATGGGGCTGAAGAGCCTCGCGACAGTACACAAGCACATCACGAACCTTGAAAAGAAGGGTTTGCTCGATCGTGTGCATAACCGCAGTCGATCGATTGACCTGCTGCCGCCGGGCTCCAAGACCCGGTCGAGCACCAAGCTGCCGCTGATGGGCAAGATTGCCGCCGGAATGCCGGTCGAGGCGCAGGAGACGCCGGAGACCATCTCGCTGCACGACGTGGTCGGCAACCGGGATGTGTTTGCCCTGGAAGTGCGGGGCGATTCGATGCGCGACGAGCACATTATCAACGGGGACTATGTGCTGGTGGAGCGGACGCGGACGGCGCGNNGCGCAGGTCGCAATCCAGGGGCGGGTTCTGGGGGTTCTGCGGAAGTACCGCTGAGACTGCGGTTACGGGACAGACGCCCGGATACTCAGCGATTCGCTTACCCTGCCGAGCGCTGCGTCGATCGTCCAGATTTGAGTGCCAGGTGATGCCAGGCACGACCCGATCAAATGAACATCGGTCAGGCCTACCCCCTTCGAAGCCAGCCCCCTGGATTCAATCATCACGCGCAGATCGGCAAGTTGCATGGTGCGCAAGGCGATCAGATTATCGAGCAGTTTCAGGGTGTTCTGCCGGTCTGGGAGGGTTCCGCAGGCCAATTCCGCAACCACACATGGATGAGTACAGAGCTGATCGTTGGCAATCAGGGAATCCAACTGCGCCTTGAATCCGCCCCTCCTGAACATCTCAATCCAGATGGAGGTGTCTGCCAGAATCACTGCTTATCCACACGCAATCTGCGCACGTCCTCAATGTGAGGAGCAGTCCCGGCCAGCGCCATCAGCCTGCGCCCAGCTTCCCGTGCAATCAGCGACTTCAACGCCTCGCGGATCAACTCCGCCCTCTCCGTCACGCCCGTGTACTCGCGGGCCGTGTTCAACAGCTCGTCGTCAATTGTGATGCTTGCTCTCAAAGTGAAGCCCTCTGCACCAATCTTATCACCTTTTCGGTGCGTATTTTGGTGCATACAGAAACCACTTGGATTTTGACAGATCGCTCCCCCATCGACCGGCGTCACCTGCCATAATCTTGAGCTATGCGCACGACTTTGACCGCAAAGTGGTTGTGGGACGGCTCAAACCTGCTCGAAAACCCTGAAATCACGATCGAAGACGGTCGAATTGCATCGATTGTCGGCCGCGGACCGGGCGATGCGCGCGGAAAATTGGACTTTCCCCAGGCGACGCTGGCGCCGGCGTTTGTGGATGTGCACATCCACGGGGCGGCCGGGCACGACGTGATGGAAGCTACGCCGGAGGCATTGCAGGCGGTTGGAGGCTTTCTGGCTACACGCGGCACTGGCAGTTATCTGGCAACGACGGTAACGGCTCCGCTTGACACGACTTTGCGGGCCCTCGAGGGGCTGGCCAGGCAGATCGCGAACCCGGAACTGCTGGAGAGTGGGAAGGCAAGCGCGAAACCCGTGGGGATCCACCTGGAGGGGCCGTTTCTTTCGCCGAAGAAGTGCGGGGTTCAGCCCGTGGAGCACATGCTTGCGCCGGATATCGGGGTTTTCGACCGGTTGTTTGAGGCGGCGGAGGGGCGCGTCAGGCTGATGACCCTCGCTCCGGAGATGCCGGGCGCGGTGGAGCTGACCAGGCACGCAACAGGGCGTGGGGTTCGCGTGAGCCTGGGCCACTCCAATGCGACGGCTGCCGAGACGCGGGCAGCGATTGAGGCGGGGGCAACCAGCGCGACGCATACCTTCAATGCCATGAGGGCGCTGGACCACCGGGAGCCGGGGATTCTGGGAGTGGTGCTGACGACCGGGTCAGTCTACGCGGAGCTGATCTGCGACGGAATTCATACGGCTCCAGAGCTGGTGCGGTTGTGGTTTTCGGCCAAGGGGCCGGAGCGCGGAATTCTGGTGACGGATGCGATGAGCGCGACGGGGATGCCGGACGGCGAGTACACGCTGGGCGGGTTCCAAGTGCATGTGGCGGACGGCAGGGCCATGGCGCGGGGAGTGCTGGCCGGCAGCGTCCTTACACTCGATCGGGCGCTCAAGAATTTCGTCGAGTTTACCGGCGCACCCATCGAGCAAGCTCTTCGGCTGCTGACGACGAATCCGGCGGCGATGACAGGTCTGGGAAACGGAGCTGGTCAGGTGGTTGTGGGCGGGCCGGCAGACCTGGTGGCCGTGAATGACGAGGGCCGGCTGGTTGCGTCAATCCATGGGGGACGGCCGGCCGGCGAGGCGTAAATGCGGCTCTCGCCGACCCCGGTGAAGGATTGAGACCGAATTAGCGGCGCAGTGCGGTTATGTCTGCCGTCCCGGCAAATACTGTTCCAGAAAACGCTTCGCCAGGATGAATCCGTCTTTGCGCTGCTGCGGAAAATCGGGAAGGTTCCCGGAGTTCTGCGCATCCCAGAAGCCGTCTTCGTGCTCCACCGCGATGCCGCCGTTGAAGCCGATCTGCAGCAGCACCGTAAGGAACTCCGTCCACTTCACCATTCCCTGCCCCGGGATCCGATAGCGCCACCATCCCTGCCCGGCAATGCCCACCTGCTGCAGCACGGGCTTCGTGATCTCCGTGTCCTTGGCATGCACTGCGAGGATGCGGTCTTTGAACTGCCACGCCACGCTGACCGGGTCAATAAAGAGCCGCTCGAAGTGCGAGGGATCGAATTCCAGCCCAAGCCGCTTGCTGGGGACGCGCTCAAAAACGGCCTGCATCGCTGCCGGAGTGGTCGCGAAATTTACGCCGGTGGGNNATCGGCAAAAGCTGCGGCCTGATCCTGCATGCTGACGCCCGGCTGCCCGCCACTGAAGGTGCCCACAAACTTGCAGCCCAGGCGATGACAGAATTCCAGGGCGCGGACAAAATCGGCCTGCGCGGAAGCGCGCTTGCCCGCATCGGGATCGATGTGGTTCGGCCCGAAGTACTCGATGCTGACAATCCGAATGCCTGCGTTACGCGCCGTGGCCAGAATCTGATCGATCGCGCTGTCGCTCAGGTTCGGATTGAAGTCCTCGCTCGGCGTCACCACGACGCCTTCATAGCCTGCCTGCGCGGCAAAGGCGAGCTTCTGCGGCGAATAGGGCGTAATGATGGAGAGCTTGGGATAGGGCGTATCCGGGGGCATAGCCACTTGCCCCGCAGGCGCCTGCGCTGCCTGCAGCGGGACCGCCGCTGCTCCCGCCACGCCCAAAGCCGCCGCGGATGTGCCGCCCGCCTTCAAAAAATCCCGCCGGTTCCACAACGAGTTTTCGTTCTCCATGTCATTTGTCCTATCGGTCACAACAAATTCAACATCTGTTCAGGCGCATTTCCGGCCTGCGTGATTGGTTCACCCGTCTGAATCAGGAAAGAGCCCAGCCGGAACGGTTCTCACGTTTGATGAACGGCGCAGCTTCAGGGCAATTCTTTGCAACCATCTTCGGCCCGTCCCATTCGATTTTCTTGCCCACGCGCAAGGCAACGCAGCCGAGCACCATGATTTCGGTGAGGCGCGCGGCTATCTCGAAGCGCGAATAGCAAAGTTCCGGCGTGTTCTCCTTGATGGCCGTGAGCCATTCCAGCGTATGGCTCAGATTCTCGTCTTTTCCATGCGGATTGCGCGGGATGCGTTCCGCAAACTGGGCCAGGGCGGGGTGCTTGGTGTAGTGAAGAAATTTTGTGTCCTCCTTCAGCTTGACGAAGAAACTGCTCCCATAATCGTCCGGTGAAAAAACGGTGCCTCCGTCGCCAATCATCAGTAATCCGCTGTCGGGAATGTCCCCACGCAGCGCGACGATGTCGGCCGTCAGTTCAATCGGCGGCTTGTTGCTGAAGTCATGGCCGTCTGGGGCTGTCGAGTCGGGCTGGCCGCCGTCGTACCACCAGAGCGTCACCGCATCCTGCTCAATTGCCCGGTGATGATGGAAAAGATGCGGTTCAGCGACAGAGATGGAAGCCTTCCGCGCGGGAAATTGATAGCGAATCTTGGAGCCTATGGGATAGGACTCTTTTTTCATCTGGCCCAAAGGCGTCGCTTCAATTTCGGTCGGGTAGTTTAGGTTCAAGGCGCGGAACGGAAGATTGACCGTGTGGCATGCCATGTCGCCAAGTGCGCCCGTGCCGAAGTCCTGCCAGCCGCGCCAATTGAATGGCGTGTAAATTCCGTTACTATCATCCGCATCACGACGGCCCTTGTACGGCCGCATCGGAGCCGGCCCAATCCACTTGTCCCAGTCCAATGTGTCGGGAATCGGGTCTACTCCCTCCGGACGATCCATTCCCTGCGGCCACACCGGACGATTGGTCCAGACGTGAACCTCATGCACTTGCCCGATGAGTCCGTCCTGAATCGTCTCGACCGCGCGCCGCAAGCCTGCCGCGGCGCTGCCCTGGTTGCCCATCTGCGTCACGACTTTTCTATCCTTGGCCATCTTGCGCAGGTAGCGGGCCTCATAAACAGTCTGCGTCAATGGTTTCTGGCAATAAACGGCCTTGTTCATCTTCATTGCCGCCGACGCCACGATTGCGTGCAGATGATCCGGCGTCGAAACCGTCACCGCGTCAATCTGGCTGCCCATTTGATCCAGCATCTGGCGAAAATCCTTGTAAAACTTCGCGCCCGGATATTTCTCCGTCTGCCTCGCGTAATTATCTGAGCCCGAGTCCACGTCGCAGAGCGCGACAATATTTTCACTGGCGCAGGCATCGGTATCGCTGCGGCCTTTTCCGCCCATTGCGCCGACGCATGCGACGTTCACTTTACTGTTGAGATTTTGGCCGCGCAAAAGCGTTGGCACGCCAAAAGCGAGCGCACCAGCGGCCAGTGAAGTCGTTTTGATGAATTCGCGGCGGTCGATTCGGAAGGCCGAAACAGGCTCCGGTGATTTCTGCCGGCGAATTCCCCTTGATTGTTTTTGCATGCGCAACAGAATACATCAGCCGGGCGTTTGCAGGCGCGGGGCGAAATCACTGCGGCCTGTGAGCAATGCCGGCTAGGTTTTTGAGGCGGCAAGACGCTGCGCCCGCCAGATCGCCCCTTCGAGCGAGACGACCGAACTATCGCCAATCGGCATTTCCGCGGCGGCTTCGCGGAGGCCCTTGAAGAACGCTTCGCGGACGATCGTCATCTTCTCAATCACGCCGCCGGTCCAGGCTACGGGCACTTCGCTCGCGATCTTGTGCTTTTTGCGGAGTTTGTCGCGAACCAGCAGGACGAATTCAATGAGGTCGGCTGAGGCCTGATGGAGGACGCCCAGGGCCACAGCGTCACCGCCTTCGGCAAGCTCGTTGATGGTAGGAGCCAGGGCGGCGAAGTCAGGACCGGGAGTACCGTCGCCAACATTGACCAGCTCATCCAGATCGGGGGTGCCCCAGATTTCACCAACCTTCTTGAGAATCTGCGTGGGCTGGTCATGATCGTAGGCGCGCAGGGCCCGGCGGACGCTATGCAGGCCGATCCAGTAGCCGGAGCCTTCGTCGCCCAGGCGTGAGCTCCAGCCGCCGGCGCTTTCCTGGCTGCCGTCTGGCGCGCGGCCAATGGTGTTGGAGCCGGTTCCGGCGATCTGCAGGATGCCGGGACCGCCATGGAAGGCGGCGTCGAGCGCGATGACCTGGTCGCCGACCACCTCGGAGAGTTCGACTCCAAAGTCGTCAAAGACGGCCGTGACCCATTCGGTGATGCCGGGCATGGTGGCGCTGGCGACTCCGCAGGAGGCGGCGCGGACGCCTTTGACGCCGGCCCGACCGAACACATCGGTCAGGATCTCGCGGAGATTTGCCTCCGCCGCTTCAGCGCCGACACGAAGACGCTTGATGGACCCGCCCTCGCCGTGGGCAAGAATCTTGTCGCCGTCAACAATCGAGGCGCGCGTACGCGTTCCGCCACCATCAATTCCAAGAACCAGACTCATGCTTCCCTGCTCCGTAACGCTGGGCTATTTCTGCGGTTGTGCTGCTTGCGGTGGGACATTTCCGGATTGGTCGTCGCTGGAGGTGCCGGGGGTTTCGCCGCGATCACGGAGAGTTCCAGCCAGAATATTCAGGCTTCCATCGTTGCTGGGTGATGTGAGGCCGAGCAGGTGGGCAAGCCAGGGGTACAAGTTCACGTTCTCAAAGGGCGCAACTGTCTTTCCCTTCACTATATCGGGTCCGGCAGCGAAGAAGCTGGCTTTCATCTGCGGGACTTTGCGCGGGTCGAACCCATGCATGCCCGGCTCAGGAGACTGGTTGGGCGAGTCGGCAGGCAAAGCGTGGGCGCGGATCGGATAGGGGCCGGTGGCGATGACCACCGGATCGCCTTCGCGGGGGTTCTGGTTGATTTCGAGGTCGGCGGGCACGTTCTTCAGGCGGTAAACGACGAATTGCGCCGAGACTCTCTTGAGCTGGTTGTACACGCGCTCGCGGTCTTCTTCCGTTTTGCCGTAGAGTAGAGGCCCGGCGGTGTCGAAGCCGGTGAGGTCCGCGAACTGATCGAGCGTCACCCAGTCCCCGTCTTCGTGAACCATGCCGTGATCGCTGACCACGACCAGATCGATTGGAAGGTGAGTCGAGTCGAGCGCGGCTTTGAGCTTGCCGACGAGGCCATCGACTTTGCGTTCGGCGGCGCGCGTTTCTGGTGCGTCGGGGCCAAACTCGTGCCCTTCGTGGTCGGGCTCTGAGTAGTAGATGGTGATGAAGTGGGGGCGTTGATCGGGCGGAAGCCGGAGCAGCGCGACGGCGTCGTCAATGCGCGCCTGCTGCACTTCAGCGGTGGATTCAGTCTTGCTGAACTGCGCGTACCAGGAGGGACGGAAGCCGGCGATCTTGGCCTCAGATCCGGGCCAGTAGAGACAAGCGGCATGCATGCCCTGGCTCTCAGCAAGGCTCCACAAGGGCGTGCCGGAGTAGAAGGAACTGTCGGTTACAGCCTGGGAGTTGCCGATGGAATAGCGCTTGCCGCTTGCCGGGTCGAGGAAACTGTTGGCGACCAGGCCGTGATGCTCAGGGTAGAGCCCCGTGACGATCGTGAAGTGATTGGGAAAGGTAAGCGAAGGGTAGCTCGGCAACATGCCTTCAGGGGCCCAGACGCCCCGCTTGCCGAGAGCGAGAAGGTGGATGGCGTTATCGCGTTTGGCGTAATCCCAGCGGAAACCGTCCAGCGAGACGAGCACAACGTAATGCTGGGCCTGCGCGTGGGGCGAGTTGGCGCCGTTGTCAACGTGGATGAGCGGCAGCGCGGGATTGAAGCCGGTTCCCTGCCCTGCGATGGAATGCGGAGCGGCGAGGGCGAGTGCAAGAAGGACAGGTGCGACGATTGCGCGGATCGAGACTCTTGCTGGAAGCATGGAATCCCCCGCAGACAGCTTATCGCATGGAGTGGAGGTCGAGGTTTTGATCAAGCTTTGGGATAGTGTCCTACAAAGAAAGTAAGTATCCTCCGGCATAGCCGGATGCTTTAGCCTTGGAGGCCCCTCAAAGGGGCATGATTGGGAGAGATCCATCTCAGCAGCAGCTCATCGCCCGCGCCGTAGACGCACTGTTTGTTAGCCCAGCGCTTCAGCGCTGGGTGAGCGCGAACTAAAATGCATCCGGAGTGCCGTAGGCACGGCACTCATGCCCCTCATCCTTCTCACGATTCTGCGAGAAAAATGCGAGAGCAGAAACCGCGAGCGGCTCCCGGAAAGGTCGAACCCCTACGGCCACCCCGGCAGAGCCGGGGATTCTCCCTTTGCAGATAGGACACCACCGGCGTTCCAACAAAGTGGGCTGAGCCCACTTGATCAATATGTCCACAAATGCTACCATCCCATCATGTCGACAAGCGCCCTCATCAAGGACCCCGATTTTGAATTGATCACCGAATTCGCCCAGCCCGACGCGAAAAAGCGTCTGTCTCTTGGAGAAGCCCTTGCCGGCGCCACGGCTTACAACATCTATCGCAATCCCCTTGGCCAGCTGATCCTGGATCCGGTCAAGGCCGTTCCAGCGTCGGAGATGTGGCTTTACGAGAATGCGCAGGCCCTGGCGAGCGTGAAACAGGGACTGAGGGAATCGGCCGAAGGAAAGACGATCAGTCGCGGCTCGTTTGCGCGGCACGCCCGGAAATAGGCGATGCAACGGAAACTGAGGTTCACGCCGACTGCGGACGCGCAGCTAACTGCTCTCGAACATACGCCACAAAATGCAGCACTCCTCACCCAGGTTCTGAAGGCTCTCGGATACCTCGAAATCGACACCCAACATCCCGGCCTTCACACCCACGAATTCCTCTCGCTGACGGGCGCCCATGGAGAAAAAATATTTGAAGCCTATGGCCAGAACAGAACTCCAGGCGCCTACCGCATCTTCTGGCATTACGGCCCCGACGAGATGAAAGGCAAGCAGCGAATTCCCGTCATCACCATCCTTGCCATCACGCCCCATCCATGACAGCCGATAGGACTTCGATCAGTCCTTAAACTGGTTGCATATATCGGGCCTTGAAAGGGCACGGCCGGGGTACCGGGGGACCCTCTGGGTCGGGGTCGCCGTGCCGCAGATGCCGCATTAAGACTGGGGCTTTAGTCCCTGCGTGGGAACTCCCGGAGATCAGACCGCGCAGCGGCAAGACCTCCCGTAGGGAGCGAAGGATAGTAGCCCAGGATGAAGCCCGAGCCCGCCGCGGCGGGCGAGGACGCAATCCTGGGAGAAGCCAGAAAACAAACCTTAAGCCCCGTCGGGGCGACCGAAAACGAGCAATCGAGCGGTGAGTCGCTCTTCGACCCCACACACGACGAGTTCTCACGCAGGTACCTTAGCCCCCGGAGGGATGTTCTGCACCGGGATGGGGTTGCATTTATGCAACGAGTCCTTATCTTCCATGGAGCCGCCTGCAACCATCTATGGACGGAAGCCCGCCGCGAGCAATTTCACGCCGCGGATGCGAACGTTTGTTGCATCGTGACGGATTGAATCTGGCGCGTGGACAGGCGGCTCTTGCAAGTGCTCAGGCGATGCCTTTCTCCCGAAACCACAGTGAGCCCCATGGCGTGCCCGGCAGCTTTACCTCGGCAGTACCAGAGTATTCGCCGGGCAGCGGCGTGCGGGCCAGCGTGACCGTATTAATGTATTCGGCGGTGTAGGTTTTGCCTTCGGGCAAGAAGTAGGTTCCCTCGGCGGCCTGATGTTCGTCGAAGTAGTAGAAGATGACCGCGCCGTTGGGGCGCCGGGCGCCTACGGGGTCGTCGGCGATGGCGGTGAAGCCAATGGGCCCAGGACCGACGGCGATGGTTTCCTCAAGCAACTGGCGAAGGAAGGCGATTTTGGCCGGACTTTGGCCGTGCAGCACTCCGCCGTGCGACCACCACAGAATGTCTTCCGGCGAGAGATAGGTTTCGCCGTGGCCGCAGTAGGTTCCTTGCGCGGCGGCGAGCCAAAACCGGCGCGTCATGGCGTCGGCCGAGAGGTTGCCCCAGCGCGAGGCAATGTTGCCCTCATACTTGCACTCATCAAAAACGACGGGCTTGCGCCAGTCCGCGCGCCAGCTTGCGGCCATTTCCATGCGCGAGTCCTGCACGCCGGCATGGGTGCACCAGCCGCGGGTGTACTCGTATTGGTGAAAGCAATAGTGGATCGAGCGCAGGTGGTCGAAGCCGTCGTATTCAGCGACGATGCGGGCGAAGCGGTCCCAGTCGGCCGAGGATTTGTCGCGGAGCAGATCGTACTCATTGGCGAGCGACCACCAGACATTGCGGAAGGCGCTGAAGCGGGCGATCACATAGCGGAGATAGCGATCGTCCACCTCCGCGGGCATGGACTGGTAGCCCCACTTGTCGTAGGGATGGAAGAGGATGAGGTCGGCCTGGACGCCGATGCGCCGCAACTCGAGGATGAGGCGGTCGAGGTGCTGGAAATAGGCGGGGTTGAAGGTGGAGTAGTCGTTGGTCTCGCCACTGCGCGGAAACGGATACATCGGGGGCTCTTTGCGATTGTGCTGATACCACTTCGGAAAAAGGCACATGCGGAGCTTGTTAAAGGGCGATGAGGAGAGTGTCTCGATGGTCTGTTTCTGAGTTGCCTCGGATTGGAAAGCCCAGGCGTAACAAGTGGTGCCGCACTCGACAAACGGCGTGCCGTCCGCGTAGCCAAAGTGGTAGCTGTCGCGCACCGATACGGGCCCGCGATTGCCGGGCTGAGCTGGGACACATTCGAACGACCCGGATTGTCCGTTCAGAGCGGGCGCGTTGCTGACCGTAGTCCATGTCCATACGCCCACCTCATCCGGCATAAAACGGACTTTGTATGAGCCCTCGCCATCGTAGAAACCCTGAACGGTGATGGAGCGATGCAGGTACTGAAATGTGGCGGAAAGAGTGACATCAATGAAGCGATTGCCTTCGGCCGGCCCCTCGAAATCCAATTCGACGTGATCCCAACGGCCATAAGAAGGTCCAGGCTGCGAGTCCTGAGCCTCGACCGGCTCCGGCAGCGATGCAGCCGAAGCCGCTGCAGCGGCAAATGACGACAGCTTGATCATGTCGCGACGATTCATGGCGTTCCTTTCGGCGGCTGGGCCGATTCTGGTGGGCACGGAGCCGATCCGTTTTGTAAATCGTTGACGTTTGATCCGTTATAAACCGTGCGCGCCGGCACGGTCACGGTGGATTCACCGCAAATCTGGCCGCGGTGAACTGGCCACCTAAAGAGGTCGCATGATCAATTTATTCCCTGGGGACCGTTCAGCACGGCTCAATCTGCATCAAATGACTTTGGTGTTTCATTCAATCCACTCGGCAAACAACCACAGGAAAGCGAGAAAAATCATGCCCAGCAAGAAGAAAAACGGCAAATCCCCGGACCATGCAGCTCAGTCAAACAAAACCCAGATCAAGGAACTGGTGGACGCACTCAATGAAGACCTCGCCCGCGAATACCAGGCCATCATCGCCTACACGGTGTATAGCAGTGTGTTGACCGGCGCTCAATGGATGAAGATTGCAGCCGAGTTGAAGCTGCACGCAGCCGAAGAACTCGAGCACGCCATGATCATTGCAGACCAGATCGATTACCTGGGCGGCACGCCGACCGCTGTTCCCAAGCCCGTGAAGACTTCAAACAAGGCAGAAGACATGATCCGCTTCGACCTGGACAATGAAACCGAGACCATCAGGAACTACCGCCAGAGGGTCAAACAGGCCGAGGCCATCGGCCACTACGCGCTTTCTGAACAACTCCGTACGATCATTGCCCAGGAACAGGA
>PLST01000232.1:19083-23768 GCA_003164255.1 Acidobacteriaceae bacterium
GGCGTGTTGAAGGGCGCAGCGCCTTTCCTGGCCGATTTGTCGAGGGCCATCGAGGTGGACGCCACATTTGATTTTGTGGCGACGACGAGCTATGGCAAGGGGCTGCGGTCGTCGGGCGCCGTCAAGCTGATCAAAGACCTCGACCACTCGATCGAGGGAAAGAATGTGCTCGTGGTCGAGGACATTCTGGACACCGGCCTTACGCTCTCTTACCTGCGCAAGCTGTTTCTGCAGCAGCACCCGAAGTCTCTGCGCATTGCCACCCTGCTCGACAAGCCCTCGCGGCGAATCGAAAAAATCGATGCGGACTACGTGGGATTCTCCATTCCCAACCTGTTTGTCATCGGCTACGGGATGGACTACGCGGAACGGTACCGGAATCTGCCGGACATCTGTGTCATGCCGCCGGGAGAGCCGGAGTAGGCAAGACAGGTCGGCCGAAAGAACCAGGGGCCGGTTAACCGAATCCAGCCGATTGCATCCAAAACATTACGCTCCCCTTATCCGGGAGGTACTATACTCAATTTCCGGAGAGCGCCCGGCTTGCCGGGGCAGGGTGTTCTATTGTCGGCGAAAGGCAACAGGCCGGGTGCAGCCAAAACGGGCGCCGCAGGCCTGGAGCGAAGTGCGAGGAGCAACAAAAATGGCAGTGCCCATTCCGATCGACAGGGCAGATCTCGAATTTGACAACGGAAGTTTCGATTCCTATGGGTTCGCCGCGGAGGCATTGAGCAGCCGGGCGGCGCTGGCGGCGGTGATTGACCACACGCTGCTGAAACCCGAAGCCACGCGCGTTGAAATCGTGAATCTTTGCGACCAGGCGATCGAGTACCGATTTGCGTGCGTGATGGTGAACCCGATGTGGGCGGCGACAGCCGTTGCGCGATTGTCCGGCTCTGGCATTCCGGTGGGCGTGGCGATCGGTTCTACCCTGGGAGCTTCGCTGGTCTCCACACTGCGCCATGAGGCGGCGGCGCTGGCCCGCCTGGGGGTGCGGGAGATGGACATGGTGATGCCGATCGGGCAGTTGAAGAGCGGCAACCACCACGCTGTGCAACACACCATTCACGCGGCGGCCGTTGTGGCTCACCATCACGGCGCGGTGCTGAAAGTGATCCTGGAGACAGCGCTGCTCAGCATGGAAGAGAAACTGCGCGGGGCGGAGATCGCGATCCAGGCCGGCACGGACTTTATCAAGACGTCCTCGGGGTTTGCCTCAACCGGCGCGACAGCGGCGGACGTGGCGCTGATACGCGGAGTAGCGGGCGGCCGTTGCGGCGTAAAAGCCTCAGACGGCATCCGCACACTGGCCGACGTAAAGGCCATGCTGGAAGCGGGAGCAAACCGGATTGGCTCCTCGGCTTCAGTCGCGATTGTGCGGGAACTGGAGAGAGACAGGGATTAGCCACCCCAGCGAGCAAAGACCGCTCGCCGGGGACCCCGGCAGGGAACAGGGAATAGGAAAACTGCAACTCAATTCCCAATTCCGGTCCATACAATCAAGCAACTCTCGAAACTCGCCAGTAGACGCTGTTGCCCTGCTCCCTGCCAGCCATTCCCTGACCACTGATCACTGACCACTGACCACCCATCCCGAATCCCTGCCTTTCAGTTATCATTCCCTTCGACACATATGACAGACGCAACAAACACTCCGACGCACGGAACCGAGTTCGAAGGTGACTACCGCCCGGCAAGCGATACGCCGCTGGATTTGATGAATCCGCGCGTGGAGCCGGCCGACGTTGTCTATCTGATGAAGCTGACCGACGCGCTGAATACGACGCTCGATCTGCAAACTCTGCTGAACCGCACCTCCGAGCTGGTGCGGGCCGTGATCAATTACCGCATCTTCGCCATCTTCCTTTTGAACGACCGCACGCACGAGCTGCGCATGCGGTTCCAGATCGGGCATACGCCGCAGGTGGAGCGCACCAGGGTTCCGGTCGGAAAGGGCGTGGTGGGACAGGTAGCTCTCACGCGGCAGCCAATCCTGCTGAACGATGTGGCAGGCGTGGAGTTTTACACCAGCGCGAATCCTGACGTTCGCTCGGAGCTTGCCGTTCCGCTGATCGCGAAGAACCGCCTGATCGGAGTGATGGATCTGGAGAGCACCGAGACCGGATACTTCAGGCCCGAGCACCAGCGAGTACTCACAGTAACAGCTTCGCGGATTGCACAGGCGATTGAAAATGCGCGGCTCTATGCGCGCGTCTCGCGGCAGGCGCAGACGCTTGAAGTGCTGAATGAGATCGCCGTGGAGTTGGCGTCGATTCTGGAACTGGGGCCGCTGCTGGAGCGGGTGGGACAGCTGCTTCGGCGGTTGATTGACTACCAGATGTTCACGATCATGCTGCTGGACGAGACGGGCGAGACGCTGATTACGCGCTATGCCTGGCGGTTTGGCTACGCGCACGCGCCCATGCGGCGCATTCCGGTGAACAGCGGACTGGTGGGAGCGGCGGTGCGCGAATGGCGGTTTGTGAATGTGCCGGACGTGCTGAAGGATCCGCGCTATCTGCCCATGAACGAGGAGACGCGGTCGGAACTGGTGGTGCCCCTGTTCTACAAGGGGCGGATCATCGGAGTTCTCGACCTGGAACATACGCGGACGCACTTTTTTACCGAAGAGCATGAGCGGGTGCTGACCACGCTGGCCGCGCAGGTGGCGATTGCGATTGAAAATGCGCGTCTCTACCAGGCCGTGCGTACGCAGGAGCGGCAACTGGAGCGGGACATCGCCATGGCGCGCGAAGTGCAACTGCGGCTGCTGCCGTCAGAATCTCCGTCGCATCCCAATGCGGAGATGGCGGTGAGATTTCTGCCGGCGCGCACCATTGGCGGGGATCTGTACGACTTTGTCGATTACGGCCCGGGGCGGACGGCCATCGTGCTTGGGGACGTGAGCGGCAAGGCGGCGCCTGCTGCCCTTTTCGCGGCACTGGTGAGCGGGATTATGCGGGCCGCGGCGGCGCAACACCCCGAGCCGGCAGCAATGCTTGCCCTGCTCAACGATGCGATGCAGGAGCGCAAACTCGAATCGCAGTATGTGACCATGCTGTTTGCGGTGTGGAACGACGAGAGCAGGACGCTGACGGTGGCCAACTCCGGCGCGGTGCAGCCAGTGTTCTGCAGAGCCGGCAAGTCGGTCACGGTGAAGGCCGAGGGATTTCCGCTGGGACTGTTTCCAGATGTGACCTACGAGGAGTTGAACGTGGCCACGCAGCCGGGCGACGCCATCGTCTTTGTTTCGGACGGAATCCTGGACGCGGAAAACGAAAAGGAAGAGATGTACGGTGAAGACCGGCTGGCGGGACTGCTGTGCGCCAACCGGGATCTGCCCGCGCTCGAAATTGCCGACGCGATTCTCGAGGATGTGGCGCGATTCCAGGGCGCAAAAGACCGCTTTGACGATGAAACGATTATCGTGCTGCGCGTGCGCTAGAGAACTCGCATGAAAGGCCCTCCCCGGGCCTGATTCGATAGACTTGGGTAGAAGGCCAACTGACCCCGGAGCTCGATTGCAGACAACCACTGAAGAACGCCTGATTCGCCCCGCGCGCAATGTATGCGGCAGCCTGCGCCTGCCGGGAGATAAGTCCATCAGCCACCGTTACGCCATGCTGGGCGGGTTTGCGGAAGGGACTTCGCGATTTACGAATTTTTCAACCGGCGCGGATTGTGCTTCGACGCTGTCTTGCATGGAGGCGCTGGGCGCGCGTGTGACACGAAGCGAAGGCGACGCAGTGGAGATTACCGGTGTGGCCGGGAGGGTGACGCCCGGAAAGGAAGCGCTCGATTGCGGCAACTCGGGCTCGACGATGCGCATGCTGTCGGGCCTGCTTGCTCCGCAAGAGGGCAGCTTTACGCTGACTGGCGACGCCTCGCTCTCAAAGCGACCCATGGAGCGCGTAAGAAAGCCGCTGACGGAGATGGGAGCACGGCTCACGCTCACCGACGGCCATGCGCCATTGACGATCGACGGAACCCGGCTGAGAGCGATCGACTACACGACGCCGGTTCCGAGCGCACAGGTGAAGACATGCGTGTTGCTGGCCGGTCTGCAGACGGCTGGAACGACGATTGTGCGCGAAGCGGTGCGGACGCGCGACCATAGCGAAATCGCTCTGCGGGCGTTCGGAGCTTCAGTGTCGCGGGCGCATGACTCGGTTACGATTGTCGGGCCGCAAAGGCTGACGGCCATCGAGGCCGCAGTGCCGGGAGATTTGTCGTCTGCCGCATTCTTTTTGTGCGCAGCTGCGCTGTTTCCAGGCTCAAGCCTGGTGCTGGATTCAATTGGACTCAACCCCACGCGCTCGGCACTGCTCGACGTTCTGGCGGCCCTGGGCGCAAAGGTCTCAGTGCTGCATCTCGAGGAACGGTGCTCGGAGTTGGTGGGTACCTTGCGGATTTCGGCGCCGAGCGAGGGACTGGGAACAACGGCGATCGAAGGAGCGCTGACGGCGCAGCTGATCGACGAGTTGCCGGTGCTGGCGGCCATCGCGCCTTACACGAGCGGCGGGATCCGGATACGAGACGCGAAAGAGTTGCGCGTGAAGGAGTCAGACCGGATTGCCCTGGTTGCGAAGAATCTGCGGGCCATGGGCGCCGAGGTTATTGAGTTCGAAGACGGGCTGGACGTGCCGGGCGGACAGACACTGCATGGAGCCACAATCGACTCAGGC
>PLST01000232.1:23820-30110 GCA_003164255.1 Acidobacteriaceae bacterium
CATTTTGAATCTAGTTCGCTGCGGGCGGTGTTGCTGGGGGCGTGGCCGATGGCTGGGCTGCTGCGGGTGGCGCGAGCGAGGGCTCATTGCCAGCGGGCGCGGGTGTGACCCCAGGAACGACGGGAGCGGCCTTGATTTGGCCAGTGGCCGCTTCAGGCAGATTGATGCCGTAGTGCTGCAGGGTCGTCGCCAGGGTCTGGTAGAGCCCAGCGCGCGCGTTGGCATAGGCAGCCTGGGCCGCGATCAGGTTGTCTTCATCGATGGCAAGGGTGCGCTGCTGCAGCAGCACATTGGCCGTAGTGGATGCGCCGAGGTGCAATTTTGTAACTTCTGAGTCGACGGCCTGCTTGGCATAGTCGCGGGCAGCTAGATCTGCCTGGACCACCGCACGGTCGTTGGTGAGCGCGAATTGGGCGTTGACCACCTGCATCCGGATCTGGGTATAGAGCTGGGCGAGATGCAACTCAGCCTGCCGGTACTCGATCAACGAGCGCTCCTGAACGGACTGGGCATAGCGATTGCGAAGAGGGATGGTGATGTTGAAGCCGATGCCCTCATCCCGAGCCGAGTTGTTAAAGTCGTGGCCGAGCGCTGTGCCATAACCGGTGCTCCCGGTAGGGCAAGGGCCGCCGCAGAATGAGGGGTTCAGGTCCTTGTTGATGGAACCGGCAACGCCCTGCCCGGTGAGGTAGCCGTAAACATCCAAGGTCGGCAGCAGTCCGTTGCGCGCGCCTTTCAGGGTGATCTCGTCGTTGCGGAGCGCCAGCACGGCCTCCTCAAGTTCTGGCCGGCGCTGGAAGGCTTCCTGAACCAGTGCCTCGATCGGCTGCTGCTCCTCGGGAATCGCCTCGGTGCTGATACGGTCCGTGGGGATGACGGGAGCGGCCGAAAGAACCGGGTCGTTGAGGTTGCGGGCGATCGCCTGCTTGATGATCTGCTGCTGATAGTTGAGGGTGTTCTGTGAACTAATCAACGCCTGCTTGTCGGTGGCGACGGTCGAATCGTCCTGGACCACCTGCAGCGGGGCAACCGTGCCGATCTGCAACTGCTTGCGGTCGTCGCTGTCGAGCGCCGTGCTCTGTTCCAACTGCCGCTGCTTGGCCTGGACGTCTTCATAGGCCTGCACCAGGCCCCAGTAAATGGACTCCACCTGGTTCACGGTGTAGAGAATCTGCTGGCGGAACGAGGCATCCACGATGCGGCGGTCGTTGAGCGCTTCATAGATGAAGCGTTTGTTGACCCATATGCCGGCGCCCTGCAGCACATGCTGGGTGACAGTGGCCTTGAAGGAGGAACTCAGCTCCGGGCTGTACTCGGTGACCGTGTTGTTGGAACTCGCATAGTTGTTGTTGAAGGCGAGCTGGAGATTGGTGCCGGTAACGAAGCCCTGGTTCAAGTTGAAGTTGTAGGCATTGGTAGAGCTTGTGCCGGTGGAGAAGAAGCTCGTGGTCGGGGTGTGATCGCGATCGAAAGAGATGGTCGACCCCAGGAAAGGATCGAGACTCTCAGGACTTGGGCCTGCGCCGCCAGTGGTGAGGGTTAGACCGGAGACACCGGAGCCCGCGCCAGCCGCGCCACCGGTCGATCCACCGGGGCCGCCGCCCGCGCTGAGGATCGATGTCGAGCCGCCTTGCGTATTGGTGATCAGTCCTGAGGGCGCACCCAGCAGGGACTGGCCGGTCTTGCTGCGGAGAATGTCGGTATCCGCGATGTCCAGGTCCAAGCGCGCAATGGCGATATCGTAGTTGTTCTCAAGGGCGAGCGCTATGGCATCGGAGAGGCTCAGGTAGAGCTTGCCGTCCTTAAGCATGTCACTCAGGCGAACGGAATTCTCAAAGCTGGCCTTGGGCACGCTGGTAGCGCGGTATTTTGAGACGGGATTGCCCCAGAACCCGGCGTAGGGCTTGGAGTAATCGCGTGAGGACGACTTGAGATCGAACGGATCGGTGGGGATGGGCGTGGGGGCCACAGGAAGGTCGGAGGCAGCCTTGTCAGCGCCAGTGGTTCCCGCGGGGGTTTGCGCCGCAAAACCGGGAGGCACACAGGATGCCATGGTGAGCATAATTGCTGCCACGGCGCGCAGTTTGCCGCCCGCCTGCCTGCGGGCTGATTTCTGATTCCTTGCCTGTTCGCTTGTCTCTTGCGTGGTTAAATCCCGGCCGTCAAGCACACCAATACGATCCAATTGCATGATTCCTCTCCACGATTAACTGAGGCATGTGGGTTGCCATTCTCTAAGACGTCCGGCGAGCCTCTCCAGACGCAAATTTGTGATGATTCAGNNTCAATTCGTTCCCTGCATCCGGGCCAGGGCTCATTTTGGCCGCCCGTGAGCCACGAAATTGCAGAAAGCTGAGTATATCCCACCAGCGCTTGTGTGCCTGTGAACGGTCGGTTCGGGTACCCTGATAGACAAGCGCAAACCCATGACAAAACTCACTGAATTCGCCCCAACGACCTCCAACTGGAAGCTGACTTTGGCCTATGACGGCACCGACTTCAGCGGCTGGCAGGTGCAGCCCGGAGAGCCGACCATCCAGGGCGAATTGCAGCACGCGCTGGGCCGCGTTACAGGGGAAATGCCTCTGCCGCAGGGTTCGGGACGAACTGACGCCGGCGTTCATGCGCTGGGCCAGGTGGCCAGCTTTGCCCTCGTGGCGCCGATTCCGCCCGAAAATCTGCTGCGGGCACTCAACCGGACGCTGCCTGCGGCGATCAGGGTGTTGCAGGCGAAGACGGCGCCCGCGATCTTTCATGCGCGTCACTCGGCGGTGGCAAAGACCTATGAATACAGGGTTTACCGCGAGGCCATCTGCCCGCCGACGCTGGCGCGGTATGTGCTCGCCTGTTCGTGGCCTCTCGAACTTGACAAGATGGAACAGGCAGCACGGCTCTTTGAGGGGGAGCATGACTTTCTAAGCTTTGCGGCCACGGATCCTGACCTGAGCAGCCGGGACAACGCGCTCGATGAGGATACCGGCGAGGTGAGTGAACGAGGGGCAGTGCGGACTGTCTTTTCTTCGGGCTGGGAGAAGCGGTCGGGCGAAGCGGGAGAGTTACTCGTGTACCGGGTAAGGGGCAACGGGTTTCTGCATCACATGGTGCGCAACCTGGTGGGCACGCTGATCGANNTCCAGCTTTCAAATAAAGGCAAGGCTATTGATCTTCCTCCCTCCCAGGCCAGCTCTACGATCCAGCCTGTCTCGTTCCGACAGGTTTAGGGCTGGTTCAGCTTTGTCCACGAATGTAAATCGCCTCTGAGATGTTAGTATCGCTGGCTTTCCCGCTCCATTTTAGTTGGAGTTCTTTAATCTGAGTACGGTCAGTCGCGAAGGTCAATCCCGCACGCTCCGAAGCGGTCGGGTAAACTGGTGCCAAAGAAAATGCCTAAAATGGAGATCACGAGTCCCTCTCCCAATTCAAGCAAAAACGCCGAACCGACGCGCGCATCGGCGATTGCCTCGGCAATCATTGTCTTGGGCTTTCTCGGTCTCGTTTTTAACGTCTGCGCGATCTTTGTCGGGTTTCATCACTCTCTCTACGATTTCCACGGTTTTCGCCAAACCCAGACCGCGCTTACTGTCGACTCCTTTCTCCAGGGAGGCAGTTTTCTGCGCTATGAGACTCCCGTTCTCGGTCCGCCCTGGGCGATCCCATTTGAATTTCCCCTTTACCAGGGCATAGTCGCCGAGGTAGTCAAGCTCTTCGGAACGCGCGTGGAAGAGACCGGCCGCGCGGTGTCGATCCTGTCTTTTTATCTCTGCTTTTTACCACTCGCGTCCATTCTCCGTTTTCTGCGTTTTCGCGGCATCCAGATCCTATCGGTCCTGGCAATTTTTGCCGTGAGTCCTCTTTACATCTTCTGCTCTCGCTTATTCATGATCGAATCCACGGCATTATTTTTCTCGTTGATGTATGTGGAGCAGATGTTTCGGCTGACTCTCGGAGAGCGTCCTTGGCAATACCGGCACATGATCGGCGCCGCAGTGTTTGGGATACTCGGCGGCTTGGTTAAGGTGACGACGTTTGCGCCGTATTTCCTGCTCGGTATCGGTTTGGCTGCGGGTCAGGTCTTGAAGCTTTATCGGAACGGAACGATCCCGTTCCGGAGGATTGCAGCCGCGGCCTTCTTCCCCGCACTGCTGCCAGTGGCATTCACTGAGCTCTGGACAAAATTCGCCGATGGCCTGAAGGCGCAGAATCCTTTCGCTGTGGTCCTGATCAGCACCAGCAAGTCGATGCAGGGTTGGAATTTTGGCACGATCGGACAGCGTCTCCAACTCGAATCGTATTATGTGCTGGTTGCCAGAGTCTTTACTCAAATTGGCTATCCCATGGCAGGGCTGCTGATCGCAGGCGTCTACGCAGCGATGCTGATCGCAGCAGGCAATGCGCCATTCCGGCGCTGGAACCGCGTGGCCGCAACCTGTCTGCTGCTGTACGCCGGTACCACCATGCTGTTCTTCAATCTGCATGTGGTCCACGAGTACTATCCTTACTCAACCGCCCTTTTTCTCGTGGTTGCGATTGGCGCTATGCTTGCACCAACCCTCGATCGTCCGGGGCGGAAAGCCTGGGTTGGCGTTGCATTGCTGGCTATTGAGATGGCCGCCTGTGTCGTGTATTACCACTCACGCTACTACCCAATCCAGTCATTCGATAGCCCTGGACGACCTCAGGCTGCGGCGATAATTGACCGCATCACAAGCATCCAGGATGTGATTTTGATTACCGGCCTGAAATGGTCGCCTGAGCTTCCTTACCAAAGCCGGCGACGCGCAATTATGGACCCGGAATTCTTCGTTGACGGCCATCTACAGGGTCCGGATGTTATGCGGCAGGCTATCCAAAATGTGGGACCAAAAGGGATTTCAGCCGTTGTCGCCTGTGACACAGGTAGGAACAGTGAGCGCCTGAAGATGCTCCTTCAGCTTGCGGGAACGGGCTATGAGACGCAATTGCACGGTGACGATTGCGATATCTACGAAAAGGTAGCAGGGCAGGTTCCGCTGAATCGACGCTGAGCATTCCTGCAACGCCAGCTCTACGATACAGCATCTCTCGCTCCGACAAGTTTTGAGCTGGTTCAACTGTCGAAGATTTGTTCTACCGGCTCAATACCGCAGGCTGCTGCACTGGAGGCGGCGAAGTGATCAGATCCCGCGCCTTTGGTTCAGGCGGAATCTGCAACAACCAGAACGAAGCCGACATTTCTTGTGACCAGAGGTGGCTGTCCGACACCAGCCGAAACTTGCGAACCTGGTTGGAATTCATGCCGGCCGCCGTGCGCAGAAACTCGTCTGTCGAACCGACATACGGAGAAAGCAGGAAGCCACTCTCCCCCATTTCCGGGATAAAACGATGAGTTACAGTCTGTCCATCGATCAAAACCATCTGGATTGTCACAATATGCAATCGATATGCGGCCAAAACAATCTTTCCGGCGAGAGTGGGACGCAGATTTACACTCGCCCAAACTCCGTCCGCTGTTGACGGGACATCAATCCAGTCGCCTGTCTGCACCGTCACTTCACCCAGAGGCTTGCTCTTTTGAGCCAGGGGCGCGGCAGGGTCGCGATCAAGTTGGATGTATCCATCTTTCCACGCAGCAACTTGGTACTTGCTCAAAAGGANNCTGTTCAATGAATCCAGCCCAGTAGTATATGCGGAATAGCTTTGAAACACAGGTCGAGGATCCCACTCGTCGCCTGCGGCAAACAAGACCGAGAGGTCGCTGGGATAAAGGTCTACAGATCCTTCTACCCGTTGAAGAGGCGTCCTGGCGAAGATACTCGCATTTGCTTCGGCGAAGATGCGATGGAGACCAGCCGCATGATCTCGACGAAGTTCAAAACCGCGAACCAATCGGACAAAAGGCCTCTCCAGGTCCTGGAACGCGAATGTCTCGCCTTCTGCAATCTGGCGAATCGCGGCAAGAAGGCCGAAAGCTCCCAACCAGACAACGAAAGCAGCAACCGTGATCGCAATCCCTGACCGTTGATCAAACAAGGATGCCAAGGCCAACGCAATCAGAAAATAGGCGCCGGCTGCCATAACCATATGGTAGTCGGCCCGCGCGAACCCGGCCTTGAAGCTTATAAACAAACTGAGGCATAAACCCGATGGAATGAGCCATGGAAACGAGCTCGATTTGACTTTCTTGGAAGCGATTGCCACCAGTACAACGGCCACGACAATAGTCACCTTCGCAAGGGGGGCAGACCCGAGTATTCCATAGCCCATCGCCTCTGAATATCCAGAGATTATTGGCTTTTGAGCTACAAAGAAGT
>PLST01000262.1 GCA_003164255.1 Acidobacteriaceae bacterium
GATGCGCCGGTGCTGGTGCACTTGATCGGACATTTGCAGTCGAACAAGGCGGCGCGGGCGGTGGAGATTTTTGATGCGGTGGATTCGGTGGATTCGCTGAAGCTGGCGGAGCGGCTGAATGAGGCCGCGGGTCGATTGGGGAAAAAGCTGCCGGTGCTGATCGAGGTGAAGCTGAGCCCGGAGGAGACGAAGGCGGGGTTGGCGCCGGAGTCTCAAGCGGCGGCTGAACTGCTGGAGCGTCTGCCGGATTTCGAGAATTTGCAGACGCGGGGGCTGATGACCATTGCGCCGTGGGGCGTGCAACAGGATGTGACGCGGGCTTGCTTTCGCAGTTTGCGGGAGTGGCGAGATAAGTGGGCGGCGGAGCATGGGCGATTGAAGCTCGATGTGTTGTCGATGGGGATGAGCGGGGATTTCGCGATTGCGATTGAAGAGGGCGCGACGCGGATTCGGATTGGAACGGCTCTGTTTGGAAAGCGGGCGCCGTGGACCGGCGACGAGTCATGACGGGGGAAGAGTGATGTTGCGCGCGGCGGAAGGCGGAGTGACGCTGACGGTGCGCGCGCTGCCGGGCGCGAAGCGGAAGACGGCGATTCTGGGCGTGTATTGCGAGGGTGAGAAAGAGCGGCTGAAGATTGCGGTGCAGGCTCCGGCGATTGAGGGGCGAGCTAACTCGGCGCTGATTGAGTTTTTGGCGGATAAGTTCGGGGTGGCGAAGAGTTATGTTGAGTTAGTAAGTGGGGAGTTATCGCGGAGTAAGGTGTTCTTGATTCGGGGAGTTGGGTTGGGGACTGCGAAGGCGCTGGTCAAAACCTGGGTTTCGCAAGTGGATTGATTTTTCAAACTAAATAAATAAGAGCAACCACAAAAGCAACTGCAGATCCTTCGACTCGTCCGCCGCGGCGGACTCGCTCTGGATGACAATCAATTCTCTTGAAATCTGAGCTGCCCGGGTTTAGCGGTGGTGCGGGTGGATGGCTACTGCGAGGGCTTCTTCGGGCTCGGGACGGACGCGGAAGTCGGCGTGGGCCTCGGCGAAGAGGATTTTTCTGTCCTTGGCGATGACGTAGGTGGCGGGGATGGGCAAGCGCCAGCTTGGTTCGCCGTTGACGAAGGGGATGTTGACGAGGATGGACTGGTAGTAGGTGCGGTGGTACTCGGGAACGGTGTAGACAAGGCCGAATTGCTCGGCGACGAGGTTGCTGGGGTCGGCGAGGACGGGGAAGGGCAGGCCGTGCTGGCCGGCCATGAAGTCGCTCTGGCGTGCCGTTTGCGGGCCGATGGCGACCATCAGGCCTTCGTGCTCGCGGAGGGTTCCGTAGAGATCGCGCCAGGCTTCAAGCTCAGTGACGCAGTAGGGGCACCAGCGTCCGCGGAAGAATTTGACGACGAGAGGACCGAGGGCGAGGAGGTCGGCCGAGCGAACCAGGCGGCCGGCGGTGTCTTTGAGTTCGAACTCGGGGGCGATGGCGCCGACGGGGAGGATGCGGTCTTCAATGCCGGAGTCGAAGAGATCGGCGACGGCGCGCTCGCCGACGGCCAGGCGCTCCTGCTGCACCAGGTGGCGGGTGTTGGTGGTGATCTCGTCGAGTTGGTCTTGCAGGGTTGTGGTGGTCATAAATCCGGGCCGAAATTTGAGAATTTGTATTCCTTCTTTCCGTTTTCATCTACTTCCAGCCAAAGTCGGTGGTGAATTAGGGCCTTTTTCTTCATCAACTGAAGCTCGGATGCCGCTAACGGGCTTCTCGTGCAAACGATCAAGCCTGCGATCTTGGTAGAGAAAGAAGGATAAGCACGCCAAAAGGGTAGGGTTGCCAATATCTGGTCTCTAGCGTGGTAAATGTCCTTGCCTTTCAGTTCAACGATCACATCAATCACCTCGGGCTTCGACACGATGTAATCGGCCTTGAGTCCGTCTTCCTTGATAAGACAGCCGTCTACACGCACCTTCTTAATCGAAACTCGTTCGGGATTGAGGAATATTGCTTTCCGTCCGTTCTCTTCGACCTTTGGTTTCGAATCACGTACAGTCTCGATGCAATCGTCTGGCGTCGGGCTAGGATTTCGCATATCCAATCCTTAAGAGCGCATCGAAATCTCCGCCAATTTTGTTTGAGATTGCATCGAGGTATTCGCCGTTGATGAGGCCCGTTTCCTTGTCCATGATGGATTCAAGTTGGCCGTCATGAATACTGTAGGCTTTGAAATCACCGGGCTTAACCCAATACTTCTCGGGGATTATATTGTTAACTTCCGCGCGGAGTTCGCCTTCCGCGCCAAGTCTACCTGCCTCAATTAGGTCGTTGAATGCCGACAGAAGATACGGGCTGTGGGTGGTTATTGCCCATTGAAAGTCAAGGATAGGGTCGTTGGCGAGCCACGCAAAAACTTGTACTAATGAATATTGTGTTTCGGGAAAAATATTTGCTTCGGGCTCTTCAATGTAAATGAATGGCCTGAGGACGATCGGCTTTTCCAACTGTGGCGGATCATAGTTCGCTCGTTCTCTTACGACGCTGTGCTCTCGGTAATACATCAACTGATCGAGAATATTGAATAAAGGCGTCAATTCCTGGGCGCCGCTTGATAATGCCTCGAGGGGCAGATTTCGACCGTCAGAGGCGAGAAAACGCGGGATGCCGGAGTCGATCATCACAAACCCCTGCAGAATATCGGTCATGCGTCGATTGATTTCGTCCGTGACACCACGTCCAGTGGTCATCAAGCCGACTTTCCAACGCGAGTCCCATTGAATATTTCCAGAGAATTCTCGTGTTATCGAATCAATGCCAGGATTTTGGAGTGCAGCGACCCCTTTTGAAGCATTTGTAAAAAACGACCTTCCGGCGGGAATGTACACTACTCCGTCGAGGAGGGGTCCGGAGAGAAGCTGATTCAATGCGACCCAGATATCCTGACGACGCGCTGTAGGGCTAATGCCGCCAGGTACATATGCTCCGGAGACGGAGGGAGCGTCTTGGTGGGGTCCGATTAGCATCAGCTCATACTGTTCTCGAAAAGCATTGCTGAATTTGAAATCTGGGTCATTCGAATCGGGCCCCCAACTCATTGATACTTCATGACTCGACCATGCAAACGTAATCTTGGTGCTCTGCGATACGAGCCCGGGACCGGGTGAGAAACGGCTCCAAAAGTCTCTCGAGACTGCCTGCAAATACTCTTCCCAAGAGTCGCCGTTAAGAATTGAGGAAGTTGCAATTCCCACGAGTTCTCTCGTTAGGAAAAAGGCGAGCTTACACAGGAGGCTTTTGCCACTGGATTGGGGGCCAATGAGGACGGTGATCTTGCCGAACTCTAGCTCGGCTTCCTTGATGACCGAGAAGTTCTTGACTGTTAACTTCCGCATCGCGTCCTCCTTGCTGGAATTCTATCTTCCGAAGCGTTGTTTCTGGCCCATGCCCATGCCGGCTAATCCGCCGCGCATCATGTTGCGGGCGAGACCGCCTTTGCCCATCTGCTTGAACATTTTGGCCATCTGCGCGTACTGGCGGAGGAGTTGGTTTACATCCTGAACCGATGTGCCGCTGCCTGCGGCGATGCGCTTGCGGCGTGTGCCACTGATGATCTCGTGATTGTGGCGCTCTTTGGGCGTCATGGAATTGATGATCGCCTCAAGCCGCGTGAACTGTTTTTCGTCGATGTTCTGCGAAGCCTGCTGCAAGCCTGCGAATGGTCCAACGGAGGGAAGCATCTTCAGAATGCTCTCCATCGAGCCCATCTTTTTGATCTGCCGCAACTGGTCGCGGAAGTCTTCCAGCGTGAAGCCGTCGCCGAGCAGCGCTTTCTTGGCAAAGTCTTCTGACTTTTTGCGGTCGAGGGTGGACTCGGCTTTTTCAATCAGCGACATCATGTCGCCCATGCCGAGGATGCGGCCCACGATCCGATCAGGATGAAACGGCTCGAAGGCATCGGGCTTTTCGCCGACGCCGAGGAACTTGATGGGCTGGCCGGTCACGTGACGGATGGAGAGCGCCGCGCCACCGCGCGCATCGCCGTCCATCTTGGTGAGCACCACGCCGGTAAGGCCGAGGCGCTGGTGGAAGGCGAGCGAGGAGTTGACGGCGTCCTGGCCGGTCATGGCGTCTGCAATGAAGAGAATCTCGCTCGGGTTGAGCTGCTTCTTGAGGCGCGCCATCTCGTCCATCAGATCTTCATCAATGGCCAGGCGGCCGGCGGTGTCCACGATGAGCGTGTCGCAGCCCATGATCTTTGCTTCGCGCAGGGCTTCCTTGGCGAGTCGCTCCACCAGCGCCGTACCTGCGGGATCGCCCTTGAGGTCGCCTTCGTAGAGCCGGACTTCGACGGTCTTGGCGACCACCTTGAGCTGCTCACGCGCGGCGGGACGATAGACGTCAACCGAGACGAGCATGGGGCGGTGACCGCCCTTCTTAAGCCATGCGGCGAGCTTGCCGCTGGTGGTGGTTTTACCCGAGCCCTGGAGGCCGGCCATGAGGATGACGGTGGGCGGCTGCGAGGCGAATTTGAAGCGGGCCGTGTCTTTGCCGAGGGTGGTGATGAGCTCGTCGCGAACAATTTTGACGACCTGCTCGGAGGGGGAAAGCGCGGTGAGGACTTCGGTTCCGACGGCTTTTTCGCGGATGTGCTCGATGAGGTCGTTGACAACGCTCAGGTTGACGTCGGCTTCGAGGAGGGCGACGCGGATTTCGCGCAGGGCTTCTGCGATGTTTTCTTCAGTGAGCGTGCCCTGGCCGCGGAGGGACTTAAAGGCGCGCTGGAGTTTGTCTGTGAGGTTTTCAAACATGGTCAATACTAGTGTATCGCGAGGGTGGAGTGGGCTGTGGCAGTGGACAGTGAACAGTGAACAGTGGTCAGGAAAAGCTTCAGGGTTGAGTGCATTGCTGTCCCACGGGTTCTTCAATCCCTGGTCCCCAAATGCGAGGGACCAGGGGCACCCGCGGTTTCTTCGACGCCCGACTCAGTTGGCTGTAGTCAGGAAGGAGATGACGGGACCCCAGAAGTTTAATTCCGGTTTGCGGAAGGGGCGGTTGTGACCGACTTCGGGGACAATAACCAATTGCGCATTGGGACCGCAAAATGAGGCCAGTTTTGCGGCCATCTTTACCGGGAAAAGGCGGTCTCTTGCTCCGTGAACGATGAGGATGGGCAGAGCGCAATGGCGAAGGGATTCTTCGGCGGACCAGATGGGGGGCACAAGGGGGCTGAGGCGTGCGGGAATGCCGATGGCGTGGGTGGCATCGCGGAATGAGGTGAAGGCCGCGCAGAGAATGAGGCGCTGTGCGTTGAGTTGATTGATGACGGCGGCGGCGACGCCCGATCCGAGCGAAAAACCAAGAACGGACAAGGGCAGCGGATGCGCAAGACCTTCAAGGCAGTGGAAGGCGGCGATTGCGTCCTGCTCGAACTGGTTCCAGTCGATTTTGCCGGTGCTTTTTCCGTAGCCTGAGTAATCGAAGAGCAGAGAAGCGACACCGTTGATGGCGAGAAGCTGCTGCACGGGAAACCAGGGACGGACGGTCTCGCCGATGCCGTGGCACAGGAGCACGGCTGCGCGGGCAGGCGGCCCTACGGGCTCGACATAAATGGCGTCGAGGATGCTGGCGCCACTGGGGATGGAGTGGCGCGAAGCGGAAACCACGGTGGATGTGGGCGGCCAGACGGGACCTGACCAGCCCATGAGGCGATCCCTCACAATGAGGGCGCGGCTGATGCCGGTGAGCGCAATGGTGAACGAGGGGCGGTGAGACCACATGAGGCTACGCTCTCCGACTCATCGCAAGAGGCGCGCCTGATGGAGTTCGCGGCGACTGATTTGGAAGAAACGTGCCAATCAACGTCAGGATTAACAAAAGACCTCCTACGAAAACCGCGATCCAATTCGAGACACTGAAGCGAGAGTTGGGATCATGGCCGGGCAAGGCCGCCTTATTGATGCGGTTCACGTAGGACTGGATGGGAAGCAGGAAGGTGATGTTAAAAAAGCAAAGAAGCCAGAGCGGACCTGGCAGCTTCCAGGAAAGGGCTGTGAGGATATAGCAAATTGCAAGAATGCCCATCGGCGGGGCTGGGATGACGCCGCGGTTGATTCCGGCGACTTTGATCCTGATGAAGCAGGGATAGCAATAGAGAATGGTGAAGAATGCTCTCAAAGAGGGCGTGATCTCGGACTCACTGCTGACCCGAATTCTATTCCAGTTGCGCCAAAACCAATAGATATTGTAGAGCCCAAACGTGCAGGTTGAAAGGACAACGAGCTTGAGCAGCGAAACAGCAAAGAATGGAGGTTGAGCTGGTCGCTTGATGACCGGATCAATCGGATCCTCGGGAGTCGTGGCAGGAAGCGCGTCGTTTGGCAGCGAGGCGCCGCAATAGGGGCACTGATTGACTGCTTCGGAGATGTTTTGCGCGCAATTCGGGCAACCAACGAGCCCCATCAGCTCTCCATTTCAGTTTGTGAAGGACGGCCGAATGAAATTCTAATCCACCGGTTCGATGAGGTATTGCTCGAGCTTGCCGTCGGGGTAGGCGTAGGTCGTTAGCTCAAGGTGCTTGCCGGGATAGACGATGTCAAAGGCGCGGAAGGTCATGCCGCCACGAAGGGTCTGGTGGGTTTGGCGGAAGGTGAGTGGTTCGCCGAGAGCGGCGAGCGAGGATTGGAAGTCGGTGAGGGCTTCGGGGGTGAAGTAGTCGCTGAGGTTGGGAGCGAGAAGAGAGCGGTCGATCTTGCCCTGCTGGAGGCCGTGGAAGAGGTCGAGGGCCTGCTGTTCCTCAGGCGTGGGCGGGTAAGCGGCGACGATGGGAGCGGCCAGGCGCGCGATAGTCTGGGCTGCGCCGACGGCGTCCTGGTTGGTGAGGACGACTACGGCGGTGCCGTCGTCGATGAGGACCTGATTTTCGGAAACGAAGCCGGAGACTTCGCCGCCATGCTCGATGGAGCGATGACCGTTGACGTCTCTGACACCGACGCCGAGGCCGTAGTGCGTGCCTTCGCCGTTCTTGAGTTTGACTTCACTGAACATCTGGGCGTAGCTCTCGGAGGAGAGGATCGACCGGGACAATAAGCCTTCGTCCCAGAGGGCCAGGTCGTGTGCGGTCATGGCCAGCTCTCCGGCGGCAAACATCCAGCCGAGGCCTTCTTTGGGCGCGACGCGCAGGGGGCCGAGGGCATGGCGGTAGTATGGCGTGGCGTCGTCGGGTCCGAGCTTGGTCTGGTCAGAGTTCCACGCGCTGATCATGCCGAGCGGCCGGAGGATGTGTTCGGTGATGAACTGGAAGTAGGGCTCGCCGGAGACTTTCTCAAGAATGCAGCCGGCGATGACGAAGTTGGTGTTGGAGTACTGCCACTGTGTGCCGGGGTCGAAGTCGAGGGGCTTTTTGGCCCAGGTGTCGAGGATCTGCTGGGCGGTAGTGGGTCCGCGCATGGTGGTCATGACGTAGTCCTCGGGCCAGTAGTCCTGGTAGCCGGAGATGTGCGAGAGAATCTGCCGGATGGTCACTTCGTCGCCGCGCGTGAG
>PLST01000408.1:0-2686 GCA_003164255.1 Acidobacteriaceae bacterium
GGAGCGACATCTGCGTGGTTCCGGCAGCGGGAGTGGCTGCGGAAGCCATGGTGGCTCTTACGATTGCGAGCGTGGCGCAACAGAAGTTCGGCGGCGACTCAATGCTGGAGATGAAGCGAAATTACGACGGATACATCGAACAGATACGGAGCTTTTAGCAAGCAACAATGATTCGAAAGATTGTGAAATACCCCGAACCGATATTGTCGCAGCCCGGCGAGCCGGTGACTGAGTTCAACGCGGAGCTACGCAAGCTGGTTGCGGATATGTTCGAGACTACCTATGCCTCGCAGGGCATTGGCTTGGCGGCGCCGCAGGTGGGCGCTTCAAAACGCGTGACGGTGATTGACCTGAGCATGGGCAAGAAGCCTGAAGACAAGCTGGTGCTGGTCAACCCGGAGATTATTTCAAGCGAAGGCCGGCTCTACGACGAGGAAGGCTGCCTGAGTTTTCCGGATATTCGTGAAAAAGTTGTGCGCGCGGCGAAGGTGCGGGTGCGCGCGCAGGACGTGCATGGAAAATGGTTTGAGATGGACGGTGAGGAGTTGATGGCGCGATGCCTTCAGCACGAGATCGACCATCTGGACGGGATCCTGTTTCTGGTCAGGATGAGCGCACTGAAGCGCAACCTGAATTTGCGCAAGATTCGCAAGATGCAAGCCAACGGCGAGTGGTAGAGCTGTGAAACTGATTTTTTGCGGCACGCCGAGCTTCGCGGTACCTACGCTTGAGGTATTGGCTGCCGCGGGGCACGAGATTGCGCTGGTGGTATCGCAGCCGGACCGGCCCGTGGGGCGCGCGCAAACCATGACCGCACCCCCGGTGAAGCAGGCGGCGCTTGCGGCGGGAATTCCTGTAGAGCAGCCGGAAAAAATCAAGACAAATGCAGCGTTTCGGAGCCAGCTTGAGGCGATTGCTCCCGATGCAATTGTGGTTGTGGCCTACGGGCGGATGATTCCGCCGTGGATGCTGAAGCTGCCGCGACTAGGATGCATCAATCTGCACGGTTCGTTGCTGCCGAAGTATCGAGGAGCCGCGCCGATCCAGTGGGCGGTAGCGATGGGCGACGCATATACGGGCAACACGACAATGCTGCTGGAAGAAGGTCTGGATACGGGGCCGATTCTATTGCAGCAGACGTTGGAGATTGGGCCGAATGCGACAGCGGTGGAGTTGTTCGATGAGCTTGCGCATGCGGGTGCGCCGCTGGTTGTGGAGACGCTGGCCGGGCTTGCAGATGGGACGATCAAGCCGCAGGCGCAGAATCACGAGTTCGCAAGCTTTGCGCCAATGCTCGATCGCGAGGATGGGCGAATGGACTTTGCGGCGCGCAGCGCGCATGAGCTCTACAATCGCTGGCGCGGATTTCAGCCGTGGCCCGGAGCATTTACGACGTATGACGGGAAAAAGCTGATCGCTCATCGCATGGGTCTTGCTGAGGGTTCCGGATTTTCCGGGTCAATCTCATCGCAGCCGGGACAGATTCACGTGGAGAATCATCGGCTGCTTGCCGCATGCGCTGGCGAGACATGGATCGAACTGATCGAGGTTCAGCTCGAGGGCAAGAAGAGGATGACCACGGCTGAGTTTCTACGCGGAACACCCCCTGCCGACAACGCGCGGCTGGGTTGAGCGCGATGTCTCAAATCTCGGCAGCACGCAAAGCGGCATTCGAGGTGCTGATGGCGGTGGAACGGGGTCAATCGCACTCCGACGATCTGCTGCGCGGTAAGGCAATCAACGCACTCTCCGCGCCGGATCGACACCTGGCAACAGCGTTGGTTCTGGGCGTGCTTCGCTGGCAGATTCAACTGGACCACCAACTGCAGACGCTACTGAAACGGCCGAACGCCAAACTCGATCGGGAGATTCTGATTGCGCTGCGGCTGGGTGCGTTCCAACTGCTGCATTTGGATCGCATTCCCGCGCGGGCTGCGATTGATGAGAGCGTTGAGCTGGCCAAACAGGCAGGGCATAAATTTGCGTCGGGCATGGTGAACGCGGTACTCCGCAAACTCGGCGCCGGCGCTCCGCGCCCTAATCTTTTGGAGGAGAGCGCTGCCGGACTGGCGTTGGCAGAAGGCCATCCTGGCTGGATGGTGGAGCGATGGGTTGATTTCTACGGGCTTGAGGCAGCACACGCGATTTGTCGGCACGGGCAAGTTCAGCCGGGGTTGACGGTTCGCATTGCTGGGTCTGGAGTGGAGGAGGAACTGACGCGGGCGGGAGTACATCTTGAACCCGGCGAAGTGCTGACTTCTGCGCGCATCGTTGTCTCCGGAGATGTGACTGCGACTGCGGCGTTTCGTGAGGGGCGCATACGCATCCAGGATGAAGGCTCGCAGTTGGTGGCGGAACTTGCCGGGCAGGGAAGCGGGATCGCAGTCAACTCTATCCTTGACGCGTGCGCAGCCCCCGGAGGCAAAACCCTCATCTTCGCCGAGCGTAACCCGCAGGCGCGTATTGTTGCCTGCGAGGCAAGCAAGCAGCGGCTCGCCCAATTGCGCGAACGTGTTGCTCATTACGGCGATCGCATTGAATGCCGGCAGGCGGACGCGACTGCGCTGGCGGAAGAGGGAGCCTTCGATTTGGTGCTGGCGGATGTGCCTTGCAGTGGGACAGGCACACTGGGGCGCAATCCGGAGATTCGGCATCGACTGAGGATTGAAGATCTGGCGAGGCAGGC
>PLST01000408.1:2778-20115 GCA_003164255.1 Acidobacteriaceae bacterium
TTATCGCGCTGATGGAGCGGACCGGATGAGCGAGGCGGGTCAGCGAGGGGCCGGGCGGATGGGCGCGGGCTACTCGGGACCCAGCTTGAGTGAGGCGTAATCCTTGCCGAGCAGGGCGCAGAGGGCTTCGACTACCAATTCGTGATCGGCGCGCTGCGGAAGTCCGGAGACGGTGACGCTGCCGACGATGCCTGCGCCCTTGACTGCGAGCGGAAACGATCCGCCGTGCGAAGCGTAGTCGCTGATGGGCAAGCCGCGGGCTTCAAGCGAATCGTTTTTTGACTTCATGGTGAGGCCGACGCCATAGGAGCTGCGATGGAAGCGAGCGACCACATTGCTCTTGCGCTGTACCCAGGAAACGTTGTCGGGGGTTGTGCCCTTGAGCGCCGTATAGAAGAGCGGCTGCCCGAAGCGGCGCACATCGACCACGATCGGCAGGCTGCGCTCCTCGGCCAACGTCCGCAGGCGCATGCCGATTTCCCAGGCCATCTGTTCGTCCATCCGCGTTAACTGCAGCTCTTTCTCCTGCAATGAAACCCGATCAAGATCTTCAGTTACTCCCATAAGGTCCTCTTCTTCGGTACAGCTTGAAAATCAGTTGTAGGCGACTCGCGCAACTTGGGGGCGGTGAACTACTTGGCTACGGTGAGGTGCACCAGGGTGGATTGGTCGACGCGTGCTCCGGCGGGGGGCGACTGGCCGGTGACGGCGCCGGGTCTGATGGGTAGAACGAGCGGCGCGTTTCCGCTGCCCATGGGGCCGACGGACACGTTGACGTAGATGGGGGTAGCCTTGATACCGACCTTGATGAGTTCACTTTGCGCAGTGATGATGGGCAGGCCGACGAGGTCAGGCATGACGTAGCCGTCGGGCGCTTCGCGGTCAGGAGCGGCGACGAGCAGATTGACGGTGGGCTGGGCGATGTCCTGCGCGTGGGCGGGCGGATCCTGCGCGAGGACTGTGCCTTCGGCGACGCCGGGACGGGGGAGTTTGGCGGTGGTGCCCACTTCAAGTCCGGCGCGGCGCAGGTCCAGCTCCGCAACGCGCTGATCGAGGCCGACCGTATCAGGCACATCAACCTGTTGCGGGCCGAGGCTCTCAGAGACGCGCACCGTCCACTCGCGGCGGACCACGGAGCCAGGCGTGGGGGACTGAGAGAGGATATGCCCAGCGGCGACATCTGCCGAGTAGTAGCGATTGTCAACGTTGAGGTTGAGGCCAAGGCCGGCGGTCTGGCTGCGTGCGTCGGGGACGGTCATGCCTTTGAGCGAGGGAACCTGCACCTCAGCGCCATGAATGGCAAAGTGCATGGTGGTGATGGCCGCGAGCAGGGTGACGGCGACCAGCAGAAGAAGCAGAGACGCTATCCGGAAGAAGTTGACGATGGAACGGCTATTCATTCCCGCGGCTTTATCCTCGCTGTTATTGTCGCATCAAGAACAGGGAAACAGGGCTTCAGCGCAAATTGTCGGTGACCGGTTCGGGGTGGATGGTGACGCGCTGGACTTCAGGGCACTCGAGCTTGAAACGGTCTTCGAGCGCGGTGATGACGAGGTGCACCNNCCGACGATGATCTCGTGCACGTCGATGATTTCGGAAAACAGGCGAGCGGCCGAGCGCATGGCAAGTTCGATTTTGCGGTCTTCTTCCAACATCACCTGGGGTAGCTCAATGGTGGCCGGCTCGCTCTCAATGTGGGTTAACACGGCGTCGATTTCCGGGGCTTCGCGCAGGATCTCGGCTTCAAGGGAAGAGACAAAGCCGTGGGCGACGCGCAGGGTCATTTTCTCGTCGAGTTCAACGTGCTGCTCGACGCGCAAGCGCCCATGGTGGGACTGGACGCTGAGGTCGTGGACGGAGACGTTGTTGCGGGCGGCGACGGCGCGGACGCGATCGAATACGCTCTCGGCGCGGGCTTCGCGGGGAACGGTGTGGATGACAACATCGGCGCGGGGCAGCGCACGGTGGACCGCATCGGTGGCCGCCTGCACGAGCTCGCCTGTGTGCTCGAAGGTGAAACGGCGGGGCAGCGCGAGGGTGAGGTCAGCGAAATACCCGGCACCGGCGCGACGCACGCGGGCCTGCTCGATGGCCATGACGCCCTCGACCTGCTGCACTTCGCGGACCAGACGTCGACGGGTCTCGGCAGGGACTTCGTCCATGAGTACGGCAATGGTTTCGCGGCCGAGCCGGAGAGTGAGACGCAGGATCATGATGGAAACGATGACTGCGGCGAAGGGGTCAGCGTATTCGAGCCAAGAGATGGCGTAGTACGCTCCGAGCCAACTGGCGCCAAGGCCGCAGAGGACGGCGAGTGTGGCCCAGATGTCGCTGGCGAAGTGGAATGCATCGGTCGCAAGCGCGGGTGAACCGGTGAGGACGGCGACGGCGCGGAGTTGATGGGAGCGCCAGTAGTCGACAGCGATGGAAGTGAGGAGGACCAGGACCGGCCAGATGGAGTGGTGCAGCAGGGTGGCGTGGTGGACGATGCGGTCGAGCGCCTCATAGATGATCCAGGCGCAGGAGAGGGCCATGAGGATGGTTTCGCAAAACGCGGTGAGGTTTTCGACCTTGCCGTGACCGTAGGTATGGTCTTCGTCGGCGGGCTTGTCACTGACCTGAACAGAAAAGAAGGTCAGCGCAACGCCGACGAGGTCGAGCGCGGAGTGGGCGGCGTCGGAGAGCACGCCGAGTGAGCCTGAGAGCAGTCCAGCCGTAAGCTTGAGGATGGTCATGGCCGCGGCGGCGACCATGGAATTGCGAGCTACGCGCCGCTTGGCAGCAGAAGATTCCGCCAGCGTCATTACGGGCAATTCCAACGCGGGCGAACTGGAAGGGGCCTGGGACATTGAGTCTTTAGACTACAGGCGAGCGTGCGGCGGTGTACAACCCGGCGATGCCGAAGGTGTAGGCCTTCCAGGTGCATTGCGCGAAACCGGTGCTTTGCATCAAGGCGAGCATCTGGGGGGGAGGCGGGAAGTTGTCGACCGAGGTGGGCAGGTAGTTGTAGGGTCCCTGTTTGCCGTAGACGAGGCGGCCGATGGTTGGGAGGACGCGACGGAAGTAGACGGCATAGGCTTTGCCGAGCCGGCCGCCGGGTTCACTGAATTCGAGGATGCCGAGCCGGCCGCCAGGTTTGAGGACGCGGTGAAACTCACGGAGGCCCGACTCGTAGTTGGCGAGATTTCTGAATCCGAATGCGGTGACGACGAGGTCGAGGGATGCATCTTTGAGCGGGAGATGAAGGGCATCGGCTTCAAGTGGGATGGCGTATGGCTTGTCTGCGCCTCTGCTTTCTGCTCCGAATTTGAGAGTACCGCGGGTGAGCATGGCGCGTGCGAAGTCCGCTGCGAAGATGGGTTGGGAGTTGCGCGGGCGAAGCTTGAGGAGCGCCATGGTCATGTCGCCGGTGCCGCAGCAGATGTCGAGGACTGCGGCGTTGGGGTCGGCGAGGATTGGACGGAAGCGATGCGCGGTGCGCCGCCACCAGAGGCGATCGATGTTGGCAGAGAGGACGTGATTGAGCAGGTCGTAGCGGGGTGCGATGGAGTCGAACATCTGGCGCACGGCCTGGGCGGCGTCTGCTTCGGTTGTTGCGCCTTGCGGTTTGGCTCCTGTGGCCGGCATGGTTCCGTGCACCCCGTGAATTCCGGATTTCGCCGGTGGATCAAATGCGGCTACTGGAGAAGCGTGGGCTCGTCGTCCTTAAGTTCTTCAGGTGGAATGATGACTGCTGCGGCTACCTTGTCGTCGGGTTCGAGGGTGAGGATGCGGACGCCCTGGGTGGCGCGGCCGGCGGCGCGGATAGTCTTGGTGTCACAACGGATGATCTTGCCGAACTGGCTGATGACCATGAGCTCAGAGGAGTCGTCGACGAGTTGAATGGTGTTGACGCGACCGATGCGCGGCGTAACGGCCATGTTCTTGACGCCCTTGCCGCCACGGGTCTGCAGGCGGTACTGGTCGACATCGGTGCGCTTGCCGAAGCCGTTCTCAGTGACGGAGAGGATGCGGAATGCGCCCTCCTCATGCTCCTTGGGGGTGATGGCGGCGCCGACCACGAAGTCGTTTTTGGCGAGTGCGATTCCGCGGACGCCGTAGGCGGGACGGCCCATGGAGCGCACATCGGCCTCGTCAAAGCGGATGGCCATGCCGAGGTGGGTGGCAAGGAAAACCAGTTGCGAGCCGTCAGTGATGCGGGCGATCACGAGCTCATCGTCCTTGTCGATGCCGATGGCGATGATGCCGCGGGCCATGACGTTGGAGAAGTCCTTGAGCGGGGTCTTCTTGACCGTGCCCTTTTGCGTGGCGAAGAAGATGAACTTGCCTTCCTCCTCGAGATCGCGGACGGGGAGGATGGCGCGGACATTCTCTCCTGGTTGCAGATCGAGCAGGCTCTGCATGGACTTGCCCTTGCCAGCCGCGCTTACGTCGGGAATCTCGTAGACCTTGNNTGAGCCAGTAGACGCGGCCGGCGTTAGTGAAGCAGAGCAGATAGGCATGCGTGGAGTTGACGATGAGCTGGGAGACGAAGTCCTCTTCGCGGGTCTTCATGCCGGTACGGCCGGTGCCGCCGCGACGCTGGGAGCGATAGATGGAGATGGGCGTCCGTTTGAGGTAACCCTGGTGGCTGACGGTGACAGCGACCTGCTCATCGGCGATGAGGTCTTCAAGCTGGAGCTCGGCGCTTTCATCGACAATCTGGGTGCGGCGCGCGTCGCCATACTTGTCGCGCACTTCTTCAAGCTCGGCGACGATGACGGCGCGGAGCTTGGTTTCGCTGGCAAGGATGGACTCGTACTCGGCGATGCGCTCGCGGACCTGCTTGAGCTCTGTGAGCAGTTCGTCGATGGAGAGTTGGGTGAGGCGATAGAGCTGCAACTCGAGGATGGCGTCGATTTGGCGGAGGGTAAGGCCTTTCTCCTCGTTGGGCAGGCGCTTGCGGTCGAGCGTGATGACAATTTCGTTGCCCTTGCCCCAGGCGTAAAGATTTTCGCGGGCTTCAGCTCTTGAGCCCGATGCACGGATGATCTTGATGACCGTGTCGAGGTTGTCGAGGGCAATCTGGAGGCCTTCCAAAATGTGCTCGCGCTCGCGCGCCTTGCGCAGCAAGAAGACGGTGCGGCGCTGGACGACGTCAACGCGATGGTCGATGAAGGCGCGGATGGCCTGATCGAGACCGAGCTCCCGAGGCTGACCGTTGAGCACAGCCAGGAAGATCATGGAGAAGCTTTCCTGCATCTGGGTGTGCTTGTAGAGCTGGTTGAGCACGATCTCAGGCTGGGCGCCGCGCTTGAGCTCGATGACGATGCGCATGCCGTCGCGATCACTTTCGTCGCGCACGTCGCTGATTTCGTCGATGATTTTTTCGTTAGTGAGCTCGGCGATGCGCTCGATGAGCTTTGACTTGTTGACCTGGTAGGGGATCTCGGTGACGATGATCGCCTGCTTCTCCTTGGTCAGGTTTTCAAGGGCGGTTTTGGCGCGCATGAGGAAGCGCCCGCGCCCGGTCTTGTAGGCCTGGGGTATGCCGCTTTTGCCGTAGAGGAAGCCGCCGGTGGGGAAGTCAGGACCGTGGACGTGTTTGAGGACTTCAGCAAGGCCGGCGTGGGGATCGTTGACGAGGGCGATGGCGGCGTTAACGATCTCAGTGAGATTGTGGGGCGGAATGTTGGTGGCCATACCGACGGCGATGCCGCTGGAACCGTTGACGATGAGGTTGGGAATGCGGGTGGGCAGTACCGTGGGCTCAAAGGTGGACTCGTCGTAATTGGGAACAAAGTCGACGGTCTCCATGTCGATGTCGGCGAGCAACTCGCCGGCGATGCGCGCCATGCGGCACTCGGTATAACGCATGGCGGCGGGAGGATCACCGTCGACAGAGCCGAAGTTGCCCTGGCCGTCGACGAGCGGGTAGCGCAGGGAAAAGGGCTGGGCCATACGGACAAGCGTGTCGTAGATAGCGGAGTCGCCGTGGGGATGGTAGACACCCATGGCTTGGCCGACGACCTTTGCGCACTTGGTGTATTTCTTGTTGTGCTGGAGGCCCATCTCGCTGAGCGTGTAGAGGACGCGACGATGAACGGGCTTGAGTCCGTCTCGGGCATCGGGGAGCGCGCGCCCGATGATGACGCTCATCGAGTAGTCGAGATAGGAGCGGCGCATCTCCTCTTCGATGTTGATGGGAATCAGGTTCTGTCCGCCGTTTGGGGGCGTTCCGCCTTCGAGAGGGAGCTGAGGGTTCTGATCGTCTGCCATAGGGTTTTTCGGGGCTCAAAGGAGGGCGGCAAAAGTGGTCCGGAACGAGCAGGGCCGGGTCCGAGAGCTGTGGTTTCATTTTACGCGTTCGAGGGGCTGATTAGCAAGGCTTGACTAAGGAAATAAGGCCTTATTTATCAATGTGTTATGAGAGGGATTTGGCGGCTCGTGGGGAGCGCAGGAAAACTGGGCAAAATGGATGAATTCCGGACCCCTTTGGCGGGGTGTGGGGATACGATTTTGAGGCAGTTTTTGGTCTTGGGCGGGGCTAAAGAAGGCCGGGAAGACTGAGCAGACAGAAGATGCATTGAAGCAGGACTATGGAACCGGCGGCGGCCATCGCGAGCCGACCGCGCGGACTTTCATATGCATCCGCGAACACTCCGCTCACAAATGTGGCGAGGAATGGCAACGCCCACAGCCACGGAGACGCCTGGGTTCCGGTGGTGACGAGGAGGAACAGGACGCATGCACAGAGGAGCGGAGCGGTGTTGCCGAAGTAGCGCGAGCGCCTGAGGCCGAGATAAAGCAGGAGCGAGGCAACGGTTGCGATGGTGATGCCTGCGTTGCTGAGGGAAGAGAAGAACCGCCAGGCCGGATCAAGCGAGAACCAGAGGAATCCGGCAGCGGAGCGGAAGACGTAACTGAAGGCGTCCGGCGAGAAGCCGTAGGAGACAAAGAGCAACACGAGCGCCCCCGCAGTCGCGATGAGCACGACGGGCAATGCCTGGCTCCTGTGCCCTTCAGCAATCCAGAGCATGAGTACGAAGCCGAGAAGAGCGGCCAACGGCAATGCGGCGATGTGCGAGGCAGCGGCTGCGCCGAAGAGCAGGGTGAGAAGCACAATGCGTGCCCGACTCTTGCGACGAGGTCCCTGCATGGCGTGAGCCACGCCGATGCAGGTGTAGACGCCGCCGTAAACTCCGAGTGCGGCAAGCACCTCGGGGTTGGGAGCGACACATGTTTTGAGCACAGGGGGAGAAAAACAGTAGAGCGCGAGCGCCGTGTATCCGCCGAGGTTGCCGTAAAGCCGCCGCGTGACCCACCAGATGCAGCCGCCGAGAAGGACTCCCGCAAAGAGAAAGGGCAAACGGAGCAGCAAGAGGATGTGGGTCATCTGGTGGCGCAGTTCCCAGGTACTGATTTCGCCGACAGGGGCCTGCACGACGCGGTCTTCCGGTTTGCGGAAGGTATCGAGCGCGCGCTCGACGAGAAGATTCAAGGTGAGCGGGAGACCTGCGAGGCGGTAGGCAAGGATGCCGTCGTGAATGTTGCCACATGTGGTGTAATAGCCGGCGACGGCCGAGGGCCGCTCCCAGGTTTCGCGGCCGCAGCGCGCGTACTGATAGTCGCGATCAGTGAGTGTTTGGCGGCCGATAAGCCAAAAGCCCTGAAGGAGGAAGAGCGCAAGCAATCCGGCCGCGATACGCTGCGGCAGGTTGAAGCGGAAGCGGCGAAGGATTCCGAACCGGTGGGTCATCACGTCAGCGGGACAGATTCCAGTCTAAATCGCCAGGGGTGGGTGGGCTCCGTTCCTTTACCTGTCGAATGCCTTGAGGCTACACTGTGCGGGCCATGCTTACACGACGCAAATTTGTTTTGAATTCCGCTGCGCTTGCCTTTGCAACGCATGCACGCTTCGCGTTTCCAGAAAGCGAAGCCACCTATCGCAACCCCATCCTTGGCGGCGACCATCCTGATGGCAGCCCGATTCGGGTGGGGAACGATTTCTACCTTACCCACTCCAGCTTCAACTACGCCCCCGGACTTCTCATCTGGCACTCGACCGATCTCATTAACTGGCGTCCCGTCGCCGCCGCGCTCAAGCGCTATTACGGCACCGTCTGGGCGCCCTACCTTTGCGAGTACCAGGGCCGCTTTTATCTTTATTTTCCGGCAGCGGGCAAACTCATGGTGATTCATGCCGACCACCCCACTGGTCCATGGAGCGAGCCTATCGATCTCGGCATCGACGCGATCGATCCCGCCCACATTGCGGAGAACGGTAGACGTTTTCTCTACATGGCCGGCGGAAGAATGGCTGAGCTTACGGCTGACGGTCTGGCCGTCAAGGTCCCTCCCCGCACCGTTCTCGAACCGTGGCCGATACCCGCTTCGATACGGATGGAGTGTACCTGCCTGGAAGGCCCGAAGGTGATTGAGCACGACGGGTATTTTTACCTGAATGTGGCCGAGGGTGGCACGGCGGGTCCCGGTACAAGCCATGCGGTTGTGTCCGCTCGCAGCCGACATGCCGACGGCCCATGGGAGTTTTCTCCGTACAATCCCGTCGTCCACACCGGCTCTCGTGACGACCGCTGGCTCTCGCTGGGACACGGCCGTCTCGTCGACACTCCGGATGGAAAGTGGTACATCACCGTCCATGCTTATGAGAACGGATATCGTACCCTGGGCCGGCAACTGTTGCTGCTTCCCATCGAGTGGACGCAAGATCATTGGTTCCGCATCGCGAACGGCATCACCGCGGATTCAGCGATCCCGATGCCGATTCCGGGCACAACGCAGCGGGATTTTCTCGATCCATCCGACGACTTCACCGAACCGAGTCTAGGCCTCCAATGGGGATTCTGGCAGGAGTTCGACCCCTCTCGCTTTACAACCGGAACTGGCGCGCTGAACCTCAAGGCGCGCGGCCAGTCTCTGATGGATACTTCTGTTCTGACGACGCCTGTCGGGGGTCACTCTTACACCATCGAGATCGATGTTCAAGTGGAACCGGGCTGCACGGCCGGTCTCCATCTGTTCTATGACCCCCAGCACTCGACGGGCATCACGATCTCTCCGGAAGGCATCTCCGCCCGCAATGCCAATAACAGCGCCGGCTCCAACCGGGAAAAAGGCGCCGCCCGCGCCACACTCCGGATCGTCAATGACCACCAGGAAATAGACTTCTACTACCGGCTGCCGGGGATGGAGTGGCGCCGGACCGAGGAGTCGGCGGAGATTTCGGGCATGGATCACAATGTTCTTGGAGGCTTCCTCGATGTGCGTCCTGCCGTCTCCGCATTCGGCTCGGGCAGTGCGACATTTCGGTCGTTTCGCTACTGGCCGGAAGTGAAGGCGCCGGCATAGCGAGATTGTGCTAACCTACCGCCCAAGGAGCGACCGATGTCGACTTCGATTCCCAAGTTTGTTCTGAACTTCATCCAGGTGACGCCCTTCATGATTGTTGAGGACCTGGAAAAAGCGCTGGCCTTCTTTGTCGATCTTCTCGACTTTGAAGTGCAATACCGCGTACACGACTACGCCTATGTGCAGCGGGAAACCGCCGGCTTCCGTATTTGGGAGCAAACCGGCAAGGACGCTGCTCCACCCGGCACCCGCCGCTTTGCCTACTACATTGATGTGCAGGACGTGGATCGTCTCTACGCAGAGCTAAAGCCGAAGCTCGACCTGTTACCTCCATGCGATGTGCATGGACCTGCGGACAAGCTCTATGGCCAACGCGAACTCCTGATCCTTGCTCCTGATGGCAACCTGCTTGCCTTTGGTCACGCGATCGACAAGCGGTATTCGCCTGCCGGAGATTCGCGGATGTGATCAATGGGGCGTCAACCGAAATCTGAGTATTTAGGCAGATCGGCGGAGGGTCCATTGGGCTCGATCGGCGTTGCATGAGAAAGTGCTATTCTCGTTGGCAAGGGTTCGCGCATGAGCAGCTTTTTCACCATCGGTCACTCCAACCATGCTGCTGACGTTTGGCTTGCCCTCCTTCGCCAACATAAGGTTGAGGTAGTGGTGGATACGCGTAGCTCTCCATATTCGAAGTATGTGCCGCAATTTGACAAGGAGCTGATGCAGAGCTCCTTGGAGGGTTCAGGGTTCCGCTACCTTTTTCTTGGCGCGGATTTGGGTGGCCGTCCGGCCAACCCAAACTACTATGACGCCAAGGGCCGGGTGATTTATGGGAGGCTTTGTGAAGATGCCAAGTTCAAAGCAGCCATCACTCGCCTTGAAAACGGGATGGAGCGCTTTCGAGTCGCCCTGGTTTGCGGGGAAGAAAACCCTGCGCATTGCCACCGCCGCCTTCTGATTGGGCGTGTCCTTGTCGAGCGCGGTCATACAATGCTTCATATTCGTGGCGACGGACGCCTGGAAACGGAAGAAGCCGTGACAGCCGAAGCGCGAAAGCCGCTGGTCGATGCCCAGCCAGCGCTGTTTGCGGAACTCGACGAGGACCAATGGAGATCTACAGCATCGGTTTTACCCAAAAAAGCGCCAGCGAGTTCTTCGGCACATTAAAGGCTCACGGCATCGAGCGGCTTCTCGATGTGCGGTTGAATAACACTTCGCAACTCGCCGCATTTGCCAAGCAGGGCGACCTTGGCTACTTTCTGCGGGAGATTTGCGAGGCCGCCTATGAGCATGAACCCCTGCTCGCGCCAACGCAAGAGATCCTCGATGCATATAAGAAACGAAAAGGCAGTTGGGATGTCTACGAAGGCGCGTTTCTTGCCCTGATGCACGCCAGGAGCATCGAGTCCAATATCAATAAAGAGAGCTTCGCGCGAAAGACTGTGCTTTTGTGTAGCGAGGCAACACCAGAACATTGTCATCGACGTCTGGTTCTCGAATATTTACAGAAGTGTTGGGAAGGAGTAGAAATTCATCATCTTTAATTTAGATTTCTAAAGCTGGTCTAACTTCATGAGTATCGAACGAATTCTCTGTCTTGCAAACTCCTACAAGCACGATCACCGCTGCGTTGCTGGTATCAGTCTTGTCACAAATAAATGGGTTCGACTGGTTGGCAAGCAGATCCCCGGCTGCCTTACCTTTAAGGAGACCTGCTACTCGGACGGCAAGCCTGCTGCGCTTCTCGATGTGTTTGAAGCCGAGCTTGACGAGAAGTGCGGGTCCAACGCTCATCCGGAGGACGTTTTTGTAACGGCAGAGCCCTGGCGCCAGGTCCGCCGATTCGACCGGCCGGAAGACACACGGTTTCTCGCCGACTACACGAGCAAGAAACCTGCAGTGCTCGAGGGGTATGGAGACAGGGTCTATGGCCGCAAGATTGAGTCAGCTCCGGTTGGGACATCGCTTGAACTCATCCACCCGGAAAATCTGTGGTGGTGGGTCCGCGAAGAAAAGGGCAAGCGCAAGAACCGCGCTATCTTTCGCGTAGGTAGCGTTGTGCGAGCCTGCTACGATCTGGCTGTAACCGACCCTGTCTGGCTCGATCAACTGAAGCTCCTACCTGCCGGAATTTATCCCAACGCTCTCTTCTTCAAAGGCAAGCTCCCGCGAACGCTGCTCACCGTGAGCCTGAGCGAACCATTTGAAGGTTTCCATTACAAGTTGGTTGCGGGAGTGGTGAACGTGACTGATTGAACGAATTCACCCTATATACCGCCTGTTGCAGTCGCAACCCCGGCCCGCTACACTTCTTCCAGCATGGCCATCGCTGGTGACAACAATCCGGAACGTCTTGTAAGCGCTGCTCGCGCCGAAGAGGAGCAGGGATTCGAACTGAAACTGCGACCCCGGTGGCTGGGCGAATTTATTGGTCAATCGAAGGCCAAGGAACAGCTTGCGATTGCGCTGGAGGCTGCCAAATCCCGCGGCGAAGCTCTGGACCATGTGCTGTTGTTTGGGCCGCCGGGCCTTGGCAAGACTACGCTGGCCACAATTATCGCGAACGAACTGGATGTGGGATTCCAGCAGACTTCAGGGCCTGCACTGCAGATCCAGGGGGACCTGACGGCGATTCTTACGAATTTGCGCGAGCGCCAGGTGCTGTTTCTGGATGAGATTCACCGGATGCAGCCGGTGCTGGAAGAAAAGCTGTACACGGCGCTGGAAGACTACAAGCTGGACATCATTATTGGACAGGGACCGGCGGCGCGCACCCACGTGATGGAGCTTCGGCCGTTCACGTTTGTGGGAGCGACGACGCGGCCGGGGCTGCTGTCGTCGCCACTGCGGTCGCGGTTTGGGATTCTGCTGAGGCTGGAGTTCTACACGGAAGAGGAGCTTCGGGTGATTGTGACGCGCTCGGCCGAGGTGATGCAGATCCCGATCGACGAGGACGGCGCTGCGGAGATTGCACTTCGCTCGCGCGGCACACCGCGCATTGCGAACCGGCTGCTGCGGCGCGTGCGTGATTTTGCGCAGGTACGCGGTTCGGGGACGATTGACCGTCCGACCGCCAACGCTGCCCTGGCTATGCTTGAAGTGGATGCGCACGGGTTCGACGAGATTGACCGGCGCCTGATGCTGACAATAATCCAGAAGTACGATGGCGGCCCTGTGGGCCTGGGCACGCTAGCCGCAACACTTGCCGAAGAGGAAGACGCGCTCGAAGAAGTGTACGAGCCGTTTCTCATCCAGATTGGCTTTCTGGATCGCACACCACGAGGACGCGTTGCCACGCGCCTTGCCTACGAACACTTCGGCCTGGCCTTGCCAAGCCGCCAGACGCCGCTTTTCTAGAGGAGTATTTCCATGGCTCAAACTGCATCGACCATGCTCGCACTGGGAACCGCTGCTCCGAACTTTGTACTGCCCGAGGTGGTGAGCGGGAAGACGGTGAGCTGCGATGATTTCCGTGGCAAAAAGGGATTGCTGGTGATGTTCATCTGCGCGCACTGCCCCTTCGTGAAGCACATCAATGAAGAACTGGCGAAGCTCGGCAAAGACTATGCTGGGCAAACGCTGGGGATTGTGGCCATCAGTTCGAATGATGTAAGTACGCACCCGGCGGACAGCCCTGCGGGCATGAAGCAGCAGGCCGAGACGTTTGGATTTGTCTTCAACTATCTCTACGACGAGACGCAGTCCGCGGCCCATGCATACGATGCCGCGTGCACGCCGGATTTTTATCTGTTCGATGCCGATTTCAAGCTGGCGTATCGAGGGCAATTCGATGCGAGCCGGCCGGGAAACGGAGTTCCTGTGACGGGGAAGGATTTGCGCGCTGCGATTGACACGGTGCTTGCGGGTGGGAAGGTTCCTGAGGAACAGAGCCCGTCGATTGGGTGCAATATCAAGTGGAAGGCGTAGTCAGAATGTGCCGACACAGAGTCTTCGGTCCCAGAAGTTCATTGGATAAGTTGCGAAGAGCAACCGCAGATCCTTCGACTCGCTACGCTCGCTCAGGATGACGGTCCGTTTTGATATGAGTTTCTAGAGCGTTGGCGAGTCGTCTCCCAGCATGGCTTCGCGGACGATTTTGATCGGGGGGAATCCCTGCTTGAGGAAGTCGTCGTGGAACTTTTCAAGCGAGAAGGCGGCTCCTTGTTTTTTCTTCATGTCTTCGCGGAGCTTCATGATCTCGAGCTTGCCGAGCGTGTAGTAGAGATAGGTAGGATCGCCGGCGCCGCGCTTGGTTTCGACGATGGCGTTTTCCCTTGATTGAAAGCCTTCCTTCTGGAAGAAGTCTTCGGCCTGCTCGATGGTCATGTTTCCGGTGTGCATTTGAATGCCAACGATGAAGCGGGCATTGCGGAGCAGCGCGTCCTGCAACTGGCCAAGGCGCAGGAACTTTGCATCGCGCTCGTTCTTGGCGCCAACTCCGGGTTGGCCGTAGCCTTCATCAAGCATCATCTGTTCGCAATAGTGCGCCCAGCCTTCGACATCGGTATTGGCGCCCAGCAGTTTGCGCACCTTGCTTGGAGCCTGCGGGAGCCAAAGGAACTGAATGTAGTGACCTGGAAAGGCTTCGTGCACGGCGGTGGAGACCACTGTGCCGATGTTGAATCCGTGCATGTAGCCGTCGACCTCGGCGGGCGTCATTGTGGCGTCGGGCAGCGTGACGTTGAAGTAGGCTTCAGTAGCGTGGGTCTCGTATGGGCCGGGGGTATCCATGCTCGCAGTGGTGGTAGCACGCATGAAGGGGGGAGTCTCCTCCAGGGTTGGCAGCACCTCAGACGGGATGGTGACGATGTGATGGGTGCGAATGAAACTGGTGAGGCCGGAGAACGTTGAGCGGAACGCGTCCAGAAGGTGATCGGGAGCGGGGTGGTTTTCACCGAGTTCCTGCAGCACTTCGGCGGGAGTTTTATTCGGTTCGAGCTCATGAGCCACTTGCTTGAAGTGGTCCTGGTTTTTGCGCATGTCAGCCCAGCCGATTTCGAGGAGCTTGTCGAGGGGAATGTCGACCATCTCGTCGTACTTCAATTTGTCGCGAAAGGTCTGCGCGCCAATGCGGAAGTCGCCCTTCGAACGGGGTAACAGGTCTGCTTTCAGCCAGCCGAGATAATTGCCGAGGGCCACGATGACGGCAGCGTTCGATTGCGCGAACTGTGCTTTGAGCTGAGGATCGCGGGCTTCGGCAAAAGCTGAGGGGACGTCGTGCTGAAAGAAGTCGACGATGCCGGGCAACTGTTCGATGGCAATTTCGGTGAAGATGCGCGGTGGGTTTTTGAGGTTGGCGCGCGCCTCGACGAGCAGGGTGGGCATTTGCTTTTCGCGGGCAATGAGTGAACGGAGCCGATCGTCAGGCGAGGCGAACTTGCGCTCCATCAAAGCGAATGCCGCGCTCGCACAGGTGCTGGAATAAGTGTCAGCGTTCTTTTCCCAGGGGCGGATGGTCTCGAGCTCCAAAAGTTGGGAGTGGATGCTGGCGAGCACAATTTCGCGATCGCTTCGGGGGACAAAATCTGCGGCGTCATCGCCGGGATGAATTGCCTGGATGCGCGCCTCAAATTGCTTGAGTGAAGCAATCTCAGCGTCGATATTGGCGCGCGAGTAGTCTTCGAGTTGCGCGTCATATTGGTGAAATCCGGTCAGGGTGCCACCGGTTGGGCCGTAGTGAAAGACGACCTGCTCAAAATATTCGTCTGTTGCTTTGGCGAACTGCTGCTTCCAGTCTTCAGTCGCGGCGAGCGCAGGGATCGCGGCCGACATGGCAACTGCAATGGCAAGGATGGACATTGTTAATTTCATGATTCCTCTTTGTTGCAGGCTGTTATGCGCCTACGGGTGTTGGTGCCAGTTTTTCAAGCAATTCGTGAATCTCCAAGAGAATCTCATCGGGCCTGGTAGCGGCGAGGGGAAACTTCAACATTCCCTGCGGCGTGAACTGCGCGCCGCGTTTGGCGTTTCGCGCAACCAGACGCATGAGATGCTCAGGATCGACGGAGGCATTCTCCATAAAGCGAATCTGGAGCTCGGAGCGCTTGCGATCGATCTGGGCAATGCCCAAGCGCTCGCTCTCGAGGCGGAGACGCGCGGCCTCAAGCAGGTAGACAGTGGCATCGGGCGGTGCACCATAGCGGTCTTCGAGTTCGGCGCGCACTTCGTCGATGGCGGAGTCGCTGGCCGTTCCCGCGATCTTCTTGTAGAGGCGGAGGCGCTGATTTTCTTCGGGCACGTAACTCTCGTCGATGCGGAGAGCGATGCCGAGGTTGAGTTGGGTGGCGGGGCGCTCCTCACTGCTTTCGCCCTTCATCTCCTTGACAGCAGCCTCGAGCATGGAGGTATAGAGTTCGAATCCCACCGCCTCAATGTGTCCGCTTTGTTCGCCGCCGAGCATGTTGCCGGCACCGCGCAGCTCGAGGTCGAGCGCGGCAATTTTGAAGCCTGCGCCAAGGTCGCTGAACTCCTTGAGGGCAGCGAGTCTTCTTCGCGCGATTTCGGTTAGTTCATTTTCAGGCGGAATGAGGAGATAGGCATAGGCGCGACGGTTGGACCTGCCGACGCGGCCGCGCAACTGGTAGAGCTCGCTGAGGCCGTGACGGTCAGCGCGATTGATGAGGATGGTATTTGCGAGGGGAATGTCGAGGCCGTTCTCAATGATGGTGGTGGCGACGAGCACATCAAACTCATGGCGCATGAAGGCCAGCATGACGCGCTCGAGCTCAGTTTCATTGAGCTGGCCATGGCCTACGCCGACGCGCGCGGAAGGGACGAGCTCCTGAATGCGGGAGGCAATTTCGTAGATGGATTCAACGCGATTGTGGACGAAGTAGACTTGGCCGCCGCGTTCCAATTCCATTTCAACGGCGGAGCGCACGATTTTTTCATCGAACTTGGCCACCACGGTTTGAATGGCCATGCGATCCTTGGGCGGTGTTTCGATGACGCTCATGTCGCGCAGGCCGACGAGCGACATGTGGAGGGTGCGCGGAATCGGCGTAGCACTCATGGCGAGCACGTCAATCTCCTTGCGCATCTGCTTGAGCCGCTCCTTGTGGCGGACGCCGAAACGCTGCTCTTCATCGACGACGAGAAGGCCAAGGTCCTGGAACTTGATGTCCTTGGAAAGAATGCGGTGGGTGCCAATGAGAATGTCGACCTTGCCGGTTTCAACGCGCTCGACAATCGACTTCTGCTCCTTGGCCGTGCGGAAACGCGAAATCATTTCGATGTTGATGGGGAACTGGGCGAACCTTTTTTTGAAGGTCTCAAAGTGCTGAAAGCTGAGGACGGTAGTGGGCGTGAGCACGGCGACCTGTTTGCCATCCTGCACTGCCTTGAATGCCGCACGCATGGCGACTTCAGTTTTGCCGTAGCCCACATCGCCGCAGAGGAGACGGTCCATGGGCCGCGTGGACTCCATGTCGAACTTGATGGCCCTGATGGCGGATAACTGGTCTTCCGTTTCGGTGTAATCGAAGGAGCCCTCAAACTCGTGCTGGAAGTCGTTGTCTTTGGAGAAGGCATTTCCCTGAGCGGCGGTTCGCTCAGCATAGAGCTTGAGCAATTCGGCGGCCATGTCCTGCATGGCCTTGCGAACTTTCGCCTTGGTTTTGGTCCACTGCTGTGAGCCGAGCCTGCTGAGCTCAGGCGCGGGGCCAGCGTCGGTGGAGCGATATTTCTGAATGAGGTCGAGGCGCGTGAGCGGGACATACAACTTGGTCTGCTCAGCGAACTCAAGGATCATGAACTCGATGGAGAGCCCATCCTGAACAATTTCCTTGAGGCCCTGGTACTGAGCGATGCCGTGCTCGGTATGAACGACGTAGTCGCCGACGCCGAGGTCGCGAAAGTCGGAGACAAAGGCTGCAGTCTTGGATCGCTTGGGCTCGGGCCGGGCCGCGACGTCCGCATCGTCGGAGAGGTCGTTGGCTCCGAAGAGGATCAAGTTGGCCTCGGCGAAGCTGACTCCGGCCGACA
>PLST01000434.1 GCA_003164255.1 Acidobacteriaceae bacterium
TGGACTGGAGCAGAACCTTTTCGCCGACGACAGTCTCTTCGCATTTGTTCGCACGCCGAAGCAGGGAGGCTGTTTGCACAGCTATTCCTCAACTTCATCAGAGGGGCGGTTCCTGATTGTAGTTAACAAAGCGCACCAAAGCGAGTCGTTGAATCTGTCGGTGAAGAAAACGGCGTTGGCTGGCTGCACGGTGTTCCAGGCGATGGCGCCAGCTTCGGGAGCCATTCCCATTGAGGTTGGCGGTGAACTGCATCTCCAAATGCCTGCGGAATCGATGACCGTGTACCAGGCATGGTGAACCGCCGCCATTCAACTCCGCTGGCTTTCGACCGGGTGATGGGCATCTTTCTTGGCGCTTTACTCTAACCGGAGTCTCGAAGATCAGCTGCCTCCGAACCGGACAAGCAGCACGATCTTGAATCTCCCTGTGTAGATGGATTGCTGGCACCATACACGATGGGCAAATTGTGGCTTCTGGCGCGGACGGTTCGGTGTTTGAACTCCGGTTCAAGAGCAACGGCAGCGAACATGGCGTACCCCTGAGTTTCAGCAACCCCGTGGGCCTCGTCGGAACCAGACAACTCGATGGCGAGGTCGAGAAGGTGGACTTGCGGATACTCACCATGGGGCAGTTCTCAGAGGGCCGTCGATAGGCCTGGCGGGGTAGCGATGGCACCAGCGGCTCATTCGGGCTCCCCAGGTGAAAGCTTCCATGCCAACCTGCTCACTGGGAAATACACCACGCACTCCCACTCCCATTGTTCTCTTTCTGCCGCTCATGGGCTCCTACGCCCTTTGGAATCAAAAGAGAAAGACAAGCATAGCGTAGCCCGCAATTCGAGGAACTGGCACAACTTGGATACTAGCTTGTGAAGGAGAGTTTGTTCTTCGCAATAGATATAGGCCAGATAACGCCCACCATCGCTGATTATCCCACTCTTCAGCAAATTTCAATTCGAACTGCAATTGCTGCTGCCGCAAAGCAGGGGTCTGCTGGAAACTTCCAAGGGGATGTAAAAACAGCTGCTCGGACAAGTGATTGCCGCCAGTTGATTCGTTAAGGCTTTCTCGATAGGCGCCTCGATAATTCGCTCATCGTGAATACAGGTTCTGAAGATCTGGCTGATTTTAGGATTGCTGTTGGTCCGGCGGTCATGCGGCATTTTCGGCATTTCCGCTTCGTCACCATTGGATTGCAACGAACTTCTGCAGAGGCGGGGCACTGTGAGTGTTTGCTTGGAGGTGTTTTAGGAGAGAGCGGCGGTCAGCAGGGCGGATCATCCGCGATAAAGTAGTTTCACGTTGGTTATCCCGGCAGGCAAGTCGCACCGGCTGGTGCCACTGTTCCGACAAGCCGACTACACAGACATGTGGATCATTGGCCTCCTCAGTGACAAGGCACCGCCAGGGCCAAAGCCATGTGCGGCTGTTGCTCAACTTGTTACTGACAAGTGGGCGNNAACCGATGAGGGACGGCCCCTCGGAGTCGGCTTACAGGAGCGGACTTCAAACCGCCTTTCGGCGGCTATGGTCAAAAGCCATGGTCGTGAGCGCGGAAGGAAAAGGCCCAGCGAAGACTGGGTCAGGTGTCAGGCAAGAAGAGGACCGCAAGGGAACCACTATTGAAGTGTCGAAACCCACTTAGAAGATGTCAAAACCGCGGCGTTGTCACTACTGCGGGACAGAGCTACGACGATACCTGTTTACGGGCGTAGCGGCATCCGGCACGAGAGGTGGCCTGAGCTTGCCATGAGGCGGTTAAGCGGAACATGGGAACCTGCGATCACGATGCTAACGGAGAAGCCACAAGTGGAGAAGCCACGAGGGCGAGAGTACGGATGCGTGATCGCAGGGACGGAACAGCTCGTAGTAGCGATGAAGTCCCCGATAAAGGGATGGAGCGAAGGGGCTGTGTCAAGGAGCCTGATTCAATGAGCCAACCAGTAGATGGGATGAGCCCGATGAAGAAGGCAAAGCCGTTTTGTATTTCCAAGAAGGAGGTCTGGAAAGCGTATCAACGGGTGAAAGCGAATAAAGGAGCAGCAGGGACCGATGGGCAAACGATCGAGGGTTTTGAAAGGCGACTGAAAAGAAACCTTTATAAAATCTGGAATCGCATGTCCACGGGCAGCTACTTTCCACCGCCAGTCAGGACAGTGAAGATACCGAAGAAGAGTGGCGGAGAAAGAAGTCTTGGCATACCGACTGTGGCGGATCGAATCGCACAACAGGTTGTGAAGGCACGGCTGGAACCGGAGGTTGATCCACATTTCCATCCTGACTCCTATGGCTATCGGCCAGCGAAGTCCGCGCTGGATGCAGTGGGACAGGCCCGGCAGCGGTGTTGGCGAAATGACTGGGTCCTGGACCTGGACATCAGAGCCTTCTTTGACAACCTGGATCAAAATCTACTGATGCGAGCGGTGAAGAAACACGCATCGCAGAGGTGGATGGTCCTCTATATCGAACGCTGGCTTAAAGCGCCGGTGAAAGGGGAGAACGGTGATCTGATTCCGCGTCAGAAGGGCACGCCGCAAGGTGGCGTGATCAGTCCACTGCTGGCCAACCTGTTTCTGCATTATGCGTTTGATCGATGGATGAAGGTGAACTTTCCTCAGGTTCCATTCGAGAGGTACGCCGATGATGCCATCGTGCATTGCAGAACGGAAAGGCAAGCTCAGGATATGAGGAAGGCAATTGCAAAGCGGTTGTTAGACTGCGGACTGGAACTCCATCCGGAGAAGACGCGGATCATCTATTGCAAGGATGATTTGCGGAAGGGAAGGCACACCGATGAGAAGTTCGATTTTCTTGGCTACGAATTTCGTCCGAGGAGATCGATCAATCGCAAAGGCAAGGTCTTCATCAATTTCAGTCCCGCAGTCTCGACCAAAGCAGCCAAGTCGATGCGGACAGAGATCCGAAACTGGCGCCTGCGGCAGCGTAGCCACCGGACCTTGGAAGATCTGTCCCGCCTCTACAATCCGATTATCCGGGGCTGGTTCCAATACTACGGACGGTACTACCGTACAACGCTATACTCGGTGATCCGCCAACTGGATCAGGAACTGGTCAAATGGGCCAGCCAGAAATACAAGAAACTGCGTGAACATGTTCGGCGTGCACGGCAATGGGTTGCGGCAATCTCTCGCCGCAGTTCGTTCCTGTTCGCACACTGGGCCATCAAGCGCGGTGGCTCCATGATGGGAGCCGGATGACGCGAGAGTGTCATGTCCGGTTCTGCGAGCGCCTCGGGGTGAAACACCCCGGGGCGACTCTCCCGCCCGCGACCCCGGATTTTACCCTCCCGATGCGCTCGACTCGATACTCGGCGATTTGGCGTGAAGACAGAACCCTCCGGGCAACGTCGGCGTTTTACAGGGTCTATCCTGTCAATGGGTCGCAAACCACTACTAAGAGCACCTATCCCCGAAAAACTCAGCAGCGGACACCAGCATGACGCGAAGACTACCGTTTTGTCATCGCGTTGCGAGGGTCGGCATGCGTAGCCTGACGCGAGTTCCACGGCCGAGTTGACTGGCGATCTCCGCGCTGCCGCCGTGAAGCGTCAGGATGCTCTGCACGATCGCCAGGCCCAACCCTGTGCCACCCGATGTCTGGGAGCGCGATGGATCGACGCGGAAGAAGCGATCGAATACTCTGGGGAGCGCTTCTACAGGAATGCCGGCGCCGGTGTCCGAGACCTCGATGCGAATCACGGCGTTCTCGATGGCGGCCGCCATCGTCACGGTTCCTCCCGGCGGCGTATGTGCAATGGCGTTCGAGACCAGGTTACTCACCGCCCGTAGCATCAGTGAGCGATCCAGTTCCGCGCTGAGCGGCTCGGCCACATCGTTCACGACAAGCGATACTCCTGCCTCGGTTGCAGAAGCTTCGTAGTAGTCGCGAACCGTGGTCAGCAACTCGCCGATGTTCACGTTCTCGCGTTGCCACTCGGTTAATGGACTCTCCGCGCGGGCCAGGAATAGGAGATCGCCTATCAACTCGGAAAGCCGGACTGCTTCTTCCAGTGAAGACTCCAGCACGTCGCGGTACTCGTCGACCGTGCGTGCGCGGGCGAGAGCCACTTCGGCTTCTCCGCGAATATTGTTGACCGGCGTGCGCAAATCGTGCGCGATGTCGGCCGTGAACCTCGATATACGCTCGAAGGATTCTTCAAGCCGCTCCAGCATCTCATTGAATGTTCCGGCCAGCAATGCAAGTTCCAACGGATAACCTTCCGACTCGATCCGCTCGCGCAGATTCGTCGACGTGATTCTCCGCGCGGTTGCGGCGATCTCTTCAACGGGCCGAATGCCGTGCCGCGCAATCCGGTATCCCACCACCGGGAACAGAACCGACGTCGTCAGCAGAATGCCCCAGAACCACAGCCGATAGCGCGCCAGCAGCTCCTCTTCCTGCGAGACGTCGATGGCGATTTGAACCATGTCGCTATCGGTCGCCGGCGTGCCGACGGCAACCGCTGCGCTAGTGACCCGGAATGGTTGCCCATGTCTGCCCGCCATCGAAATCGAACGCCCGGAGCGGCCGCGGGTTTGGCTCGCCAGCTCCGCGAGATCCAACTGTTCGGCCATGCCGGGCGTCGTCATGATCGCCACGCCATGCTCGTCGAGAAGACGAATGTAGAACTGCTGGTACCGGCGCGCTGCAGACTCCAGTTCAATCTCTTCATGCAGCGCATCTTTATCTTTCGGGCGTTCGCTCAGCATGGAGCGAAGCACGTGCAGCTTGTCGGCAAGAAACAGCTCCGTGCTTCGTTCCAGTTCCGCCCGCAGGACGATGTACAGACTCGCCGTGGCCAGAATTACCAGCAACAGGCCGGCCAACGAGTAGGCCGCCGTCAGCCTGAATGCCAGGGTCCGGCCCAGCCGTGGCGTGCACGGCGAGCTACGTTTCGGCTTCAAAGACATAGCCGGCGCCGCGAACCGTGTGAATCAGCTTCAGCGAGAAGGGATCATCCACCTTGCTGCGCAACCTGCGCACGTTGACGTCCACAACGTTCGTGTCACTGTCGAAGTTCATATCCCAAACTGATTCAGCGATTAGCGTGCGCGACAGCACTTCGCCGGCGCGCCGCGCCAGCAGGGTCAGCAGCAGAAACTCTTTTGAAGTGAGTTCAAGCTTCCGGCCTCCACGTGTCGCCCGCTGGCGCAGCAGGTCAATCTCAAGATCTGCCATGCGAACGGTCTCCTGAGGGCGAGGCGTTGAGCGGCGCAGCAGCGAGCGCACCCGGGCCAGGAGTTCGGAAAAAGCGAACGGCTTTACCAGGTAGTCGTCGGCGCCCAGCTCGAATCCGTGGACGCGTTCATGCACGGCATCCCGCGCCGTGAGCATCAGAACAAGGACTTTCCTGCTCCCCTCACGTAACCGCGCAAGAACCTGCCATCCGTCCAGCACAGGAAGCATCACGTCGAGAATGACCAGGTCGAAATCAACTTCCTGAGCCAGGTGCAGGCCTTCCACACCGTCGCCGGCTGTGTCGATCACGTAACCGGCTTCGCTGAGTCCTTTCTTGAGAAACTTGGCCGTTTTGACTTCGTCTTCAATAACCAGGATCTTCATTTGTCACCCGCCTTAACAAATACGGATTTGCTATCGGATTGGCTCACTCGGATACGGCGAAAGAAAAGAGTCTGTTTTTCGCCATTCGGGTGCTCGCGGATCCTTTCCAGCGTTGCACCATCCTCAATGACCGACCATGTCTCTTTTGACTGAAGAATGCGGCCATCCTCATGTTCCTCGATCGAGAAGACGAGTCTGGAATCCTTCCATACGACCGATGTTTTGAACTCGTCTCCATCGGCTCCGGTCGACACGGAGAACTTCCCATCGGTTGTGTACTTCTGAACCGCGTGCCGCGAGCTTGCGGGATTGCGCGAGATCGATGTTTCCATCGTGAGCTCCGGTTCGCGATGCTCGATTCCAAGCGTGACCTCGCCATTGCGCTTCGGCTGACAGCGATCGTTGTCCTGCTTCCACTGGCCCGAGAAATCCGGCGTTCCCTGCGGCCATGCCACAACCGCTGCCGTTGAAAGCAGGAGGATACCCAGCAGAATTCGCCCATAGCGAAACATCGATGCCTTGCTCTTTCTCATTCGCAATTAACACTCGATCCGCAAGGTAGCCACGCTGGCCGCCCGCGAATCTGTTGGTGGCAGTCAGAACTCGAGGCGCAACGCGAACTGCATGTCGCGCGGCGTGCCCGATCCTACCGGCGTTACCGGCGACACCGTGTTCACCGTATTGATGATGCTGCCAAACCCCGCCGGACAGCCCGTGGGAGCTGAAGTTGAAACGTTACAGGTTGCCTGCGGCTGACCCAACTGCGGGTGATTGAAGATGTTGTAGAACTCCGCGCGGAATTCCAGAGCCCACTTTTCCCGCAGGGGTATGTCTTTGCTGGCGCCAAGATCGATCTGCCACGTCCCAGGCCCGCGAAGCAGGTCGCGCGGTGCCGTGCCGAACGCTCCGGCCGGAAGGGCAAAGGCCGCTGGATTGATCCACTCGGCGACCGTCCTGCCTCCCGGCGGCGTCAACGAAACGCCCGGAACCAGGTCGGGGCGTTCCGTGCCGGAGGCCCCATCCGGCGCGCTATAGCTGCTGGGCAGCAGCACATTCACCGGGAAGCCGGTGCGAGCCAGCGCTGTCGTGCTTACTTCCCAGTTGCCCGCAAGGTCGCTGGCAATCCCGCGCTGGTTCAGCATTCGCTTGCCCTGGCCGAAGGGAAGTTGATAAACCGCGTTGCCGTTGACCACGTGGGTGGCGTCCCAGGCGCCGCTGGCGCGATCGCAGGCCAGGCACAACGGACTCTGCGGATCCACCTCGTCGCCATCGCCGCTGCCGTTGGAGCCGTTGTCGATCTCGTGCGACCACATGTAATTGGCAGTCACCAGCAGCCCGCGGGAGAACGAACGCCGCATGGCCACCGAGAGGCCGTTGTACGAGCTCATGCCGATTGACCCGCGCCAGCCGATCGCCGGAGCAAAGGCCGGATATTGCAGTGTCTGGTAGGTCGGAGCGAGATAGAGGTTCACCACGTTGGTCTCCAGCAGATGCACGCCGTGGCTTCCCAGGTAGGAGACCGTGCCCACGAAATCCGCCGATAGCTCCCGCTGCGCCGAGAAGCTCCACTGCTCAACATACGAGTCCTTCCGGTCCCTTTGTTCGGCATTCGGTGAGGTGGTTCCGGCGCCGAATGTAACCGGATAGGAAAGTGGCGACTTCGAACTGCCTGTTGCCGCATAGGAGCGCACTTCGTTCTTGGCGGGCAGATTCTGGTCGTCCAACTGTCCGTCTTCGTGGTACATACCGAATCCACCCCGAATCACTGTCCGGCCGTTTTTCCACGGCGTCCAGGCGAAGGCCACGCGGGGATCGACATCGCCGTAGTTCTGCTGGCCGAAGCTCGAGCCAACGCCGCAGTATCCCTGCGCGCCGCAGGTGTCAAAGTCGAAGGGGTTGGCCTTGCCGTTCGCCTCGTCGAACAGATCGAAGATGGTGTAGCGCAGGCCCAGGTTCAGGGTGAAATTCTGCCGCCACTTGTACTCGTCCTGCGCGTAGACAAAGTAATCGTTCTTGCGCAATCCATTGACTGGCAACGCGCCTGTCAGGCTGGCTTTCTTCACTGAATTGGCGGCCAGGTTCTCCACCGTGGAAAACGTAAGCTTCCCGTGTTGACCGTATTCCTGGTTCATTTGAATGTAGCGGAACTCCACACCGGCCTTAAACGTATGCCGGTCATGAACCCAGGTCAGGTCGTCGGCCCCCGAAAACGAGTTGCCCACGTAGATGCTGACGTAATTGTAGTTCTCAGTTACAAATCCCGGCCCAGGACCTCCCGAAACCGCGATCTGATAGATGGTCCTGGCGTCACTGTAGTTGTACTGGTTGTCGGTGGAGCGATTGAAGCCTGCCTTGGCCTCGTTCACCAGGTGGGGATTGAATATATGCAGTAATTCCAGCGCGCCATTGACCGGCGCGGAGACCTTCTGCTGCAGGTCCGTCGCGGCAGCCGAAAGTGGCTGCGTATCGACCGACCGGTCGTAGTTGAAGCGCATGAAGCCCGTGGTTTTCGCCGAAAAGTGCTGGTCGAGCCGCAGCATCGCCGAACTCTCGTTCACCACCTGCGTGCATTCGCAGGTCAGCAGGTCAACGTTCTGGTAGTCGGTCGGGTCGGTGGCTGGCGTATAAGGAGTCAGAATTGCTTTCGGACCGGCTCCTGGAAATCCGTTAATGATCCCATACACGGGCGAGGTGCTCGGAATCGATGCTATCAGCGACTGGCTCGGCACATCGCCGCTCACCGGATAGCCCCAGTTCTGTCGGTAGGCTTCAGAAGCGAGGAAGAAAAACGTCTTGCCGCGCACGATGGGGCCGCCGAGCGATGCGCCGAACTGATTCAGGCGAAGCGGCTGCTGAGCCGCACCAGTTGCATTGCCTGAGGCCCAGGTCGGCAGCGGCGCGTCAAAAGCATTGTTGCGCAAGTACTCAAAAAGGCGTCCGTGGAATTGGTTGGCGCCCGAGGGCGACGTTATATCCAATTGGGCGCCCCCCGTCCCGCCTTCCTCGGCAGTTGCCATCAGCGAATTGACGCGGAACTCCGTGATCGCGTCCAGTGGAATGGAGAGCCGCACCCACTGGCGCTGTGTCTGATTCACGATGTTGGTCGCATCGACGCCGTCGTATGTAAAGTTGCTGTCGTCCAGGCCCCGCCCGGCAAAGCGAACCGTCCGCTGGTTGCTGCCACCGGTGTCGATGGCACCGGGGATGAAGGCCGTCAGCGCCGACCAGTCGCGGCCGTTGAGCGGTAATTCATTCACCTGCTCTCGTTCGATCAAACCGGTCACCGCGCTGGTGTTACGATCCATGAGCGTCCGGGCGGAGGAGACGTTGACACGCTCTTCGCCGCCCGAAACCTGCAGCGTCGCATCCAGAGCCTCCGTCCGCCCAATCACCTGTTCCACGTCGACAAACTTTAGAGTCTGGAATCCAGGGTGTTCGAAAGTGACTGTGTAAGTGTCCACAGGCAACTCGGGAATGTTGTAGTTCCCGTTCGCGTCCGACATGGTTTCGCGCTGTCGCTGGGTGGAATTCTGCACAGCCCTAATGTGCGTCTCTGCCAGCAGCCGGCCTGACGGATCGGTAACCGTGCCAGTCAACCCGCTCCGGTCCACTTGCGCGAAACAGATTCCGGCAAGGAAAAACACCGCGCTGAATTCGATCGAAACGCGAGCTCTGCGAAGCACAGAAGAACTCCTGCTGAATAGACCTTGCTTCATCTCGCAATGCATACCACCCCCAGGAAAAACGGCTTCCCGAGCGAATACAGAGATTCCACGTCATGCCGCCGCTCGTTGCGCGCATCGGAATCGTAAGCCGGATGTTCAAGTTGTAACAGTGGGAGCATGTGTCCTCGTTCCCCGGAAGGGCGGAGAACCGCATCGGGCTCTCCGCAGCGGGCTTTCAAACGTTGACGTGTGTGCGAGGTTCGATCGCGCTCAATGACCTTCACGCGTCAGCACGATCCCGAAGGGCGCCTCGAATCTGATCAATGACAGTTTTGTAATCCGGTTTCGTTATATGCAGATCACGCCCAAGTTAAGGTCGCATCAAATATCGATCACCCTGGGACCAGCTATTTGTCCAACGCGAGGACATCCAGAGTTGACGATGGTGCGATTCACCGGAATGACACTCCGGCACGCGAGCCTGCTTTACGAAGCGCATTCACACCACTGTAATGCGATGACAAAACTGTAATCTTCGCGTCATGCTGGCGTCCTTTTCGCGGTTCTAGACTTGGCCCGTTGGCGCAACTCTGCCGCTGCTGTCCAAGCTCAACGATGACTCTGCACGGTTAACGGAGCAGCAACTGGTCGATTTGACGTGCCATCGCCTCGCTTATCGTAGTCGAATTTCCGTTTCCTGAAGCGACCTCAAGTTGCATAGCCGATTCCGGGTCGCGAAATGGAAGAAACCGAAGGAGGAGAACGATCCATGTCACGAGAGACTTCTCGGAATCATTCTGGGGTTAACCTGCTGCGTCCACTCGCCGGCCTGCTGGCGATGGGACTTGGCGTTTCAGCGCTGTGGGGTCAATCCGCGCCCTTCCCAACTTACAAACCAGGCGAAAACACGAGCGCCACCACCGGCCCGACCTACTCCAAGCCATTGGCCAACCCGTGGGTCGTCAGCGACGGGGCAATTATCACCCCCTCGGGCACACAGGTCTACCTCGGCACCACAACCCGCGCCAAGGCCATCGCGCTGAACCCCACTGGCAATCACACTGCCGCTGTGCTGCAAATGGGCGCGCCGCAGGCGGTCTCGATTTTCAACACTCAGACCGGCGCGGTACTGCAGACCTACAGCGTGCCCTACCTGTCAGGAGCGACGACTGAGTATGATTCAGACGGCAGCACCACCGGCATCACCTATACGCCCGACGGCAAGTACCTGCTCTTCAGCCAGGATGGCAATTACGGCCCCTCCAGCTATGTTTCCATCGCCACCGTGAATCCTGCGACGGGCCTGCTCTCAAACTACGCCCAGGTCAGCGTTCCGATGGACATCAATGCCGGGTACAGTCTGACCAACGTTACCTGCTATCCGTACAATGGTGCGGCGAAGCCCGCATCAGGCAGCCCTGCGGGAACCTCGGGCAGTTTTGAAATCCCCTGCGGCTTCCCCTATTCGATTTTCGCGGATGATACAGTCACTTCCTATCCCATGGGCATCGCGATCTCGCCGGATGCCAAGACCGCCTACGCGGTGCTGGACAACAACGATACGCTGACCAAGATCGACCTGACCGCGGCGAAACCGGTGGAGGGTCCCGAGGTCCGCGTCGGCAACGTCCCCCACAGTGTCGTGATCTCGCCAGATGGCAAGACCGCCTACGTCTCCAACGAGGCCGGCCGGATTCCGACCGCGACCGACTTCCAGGAATACTCCAACGGAACACCGGTCGTCGCCGAGTACCCGACCGGAAGCACCGCCCCAGGCACCATCTCCGTGGTCGACCTAGCCTCCTTTAAGGTCACCACCAGCATCACGGCTGGCCACCACCCAACCGGTATGGCCTTCTGGCACAAGAAGCTGCTGGTCGCCAATGCCTATAGCGACAGCATCTCCGTGATCGATACGGACATCAACAAAGAAGAGCGGAAGATCGACCTCGGGCTGCCCATAGGCATTCCCGGCGAAGACAAATCAGCCTATGGCGCCGGCCCGAACTCGATCGCCGTCGATGAGAAGAGAGACATCGCCTACGTCGCGCTCTACAACGCCAACGCAATCGCCGTTGTCGACCTCCGCGAACACGCATGGAGTCCCGTTGAAGGCATGATTCCGGTCGGCTATGCGCCCGCCTCGGTTGTGCTTGACTCGGTGGACAGGGTGCTGCTCGTTGCCAACGACAAAGGCATCGGCACAACGGGCTTCGGGGCAGCGGCGTCTCCGACGAAAACGGCTGAAAATTCGTATGCAAGTTACTATGGCGTGGCCAGCTTTAACACCCACCAGGACCTTGGCACCGTCAGCATCGTCCCGGTGCCGAATTACGACGCCTTGGTGGGGATGACCCGGCAGGTCTTCCAGAACAACCACTGGGATTTGGCGGAGAATATCTGGTCGGCAGCGGGCGGCCACCCGTCTGCCAAGCCGGCGGTAATCCCGGAGAGGATCGGCGATCCTTCGAAGATCAAACACGTGTTCTTGATCATCCGTGAAAACCGCACCTACGACCAGATGCTTGGCGACGTCACAGAAGGCAATGGCGACCCGACCCTGGCGGTCTTTGGCGACAACTCGACCTACGCCTTGTACCCCGTCGTAACGCCCAATGTGCACACGCTGGTAAAGCGCTTTCCGCTTCTGGACAACTTCTACGACCCGAGCCGGCAGTCGGCCGATGGTCACAACTGGATCATGCAGGCCATCGCTCCCTACGCCGACGACATCCAGTCGCCGGACTGGCTCCGTGACTACCCCTCCAACGGCGGCGATGCGATTGCTTATCAGAGGAAGGGCAACCTGCTCGACCAGGGGGACGTAATCGGCCTCAGGATGAAGAACTACGGCGAGTACGTGGAATACAACACGTTCACCGTGCCGGGTTGCACTCCTACCAACAAAACGCAAGCAAACAGCTATAACGGCCCCGGTGCAGCCGTTGCATTACCGTTTGTTGTTTCGGACAGTTGCGAGCCGAGTTGGAGCCAGTTCTACAACGACACATTGTTGTACGAGGCTGGCAAGGAAGCGCAGCTCCAGTACTACAACGACATCGGCTCGGTCTCCCCGCTCCCCAACGTAATAAAGTACGCAGTCCAGAACTTCCCGCAGTTCGATCTGGGCATCCCCGACCAGTACCGCGTCGACGTATGGAAGCAGGACTTCGCCAAGGACGTGGCCGCCGATACAGTACCCCAGTTGAGCTTCATCTGGATCATGAGCGACCACACCACGGGCCCGCCGAATGCGACAGCCGAACAGGCCGATAACGACCTGGCCATTGGGCGCATTGTCGACGAGATCAGCCACAGCTCAGTTTGGAAGGACTCGGCGATCTTCATCGAAGAAGACGACGCGCAGAACGGCGTGGACCACGTGGACGGCCACCGCAGCCCTGCCTATGTCATCAGCCCCTACGTCAAGCAGCAGGTGAACTCCGACGGCACTGGAGCTGGTGTCACCGAAGAAACCACCTTCTACACGCAGGTCAACCTGACCCGCACGATCGAGCAGATCCTCGGTCTGAAGCCCATGAACCAGAACGACCTCGTGGCTTCGCCGATGAAGACGCTCTTCGTCGACAATCCGCCCCAGCAAAACTTCCTGCCGTGGACGCACGTGCCGAACCAGACTCCGCTGTGCTACGGCGTTGCGGGGTATACTGCCCCGTCAAACATCACCCCCAGCCTCAATACTTGCAGCACCACAACCGTGGCCCTGCAGGAGAGCCCGGAAGTCAAAGCTCTGCGGGTTGGCTGGCTCAAAATGAAGGCGCGGGTCTTCGCCGCCAAATATCACACGCCCGACTCCTTGGACCCGGACACCGTCAGCCACTTCGACTGGTACGAGGCCACCGGGTTTAAGGTTCCTTTCCCCGGCGAGAAGAAAGTTCGCCCGGCGAGCGACTTCAAACGCAAGGTGCACGCTGCTAACGCTGACTTGGACGACTAAAACACGTCCTGATCTCAGTGGCCCTCTCTCCGGTAATCGCCGGGGAGAGGGCTTTCTTCATGCCTTAAACGCAAAGCCCCTACCGACTTGAATCGGCCGCGCCATCGGCGCGGCCGTTACTGTTGCGGGTTCGCTCCGCGACAACGCAACGAGCACATCGCCCGTCGATTGTCCTTGATTTAGTAGATATTGGTGGGAAAGGGCCACCCGAGCCTCGAGATGGATGAAGAACGGAGGAATTGCTTCATGGCAATCACGCTCATGAAGGAGTGTTCGTATGGAGCCGCGAAAAAGCCCGAAATCCACGCGAGGGGTGTGAAGTGGGGCACAACAGCTCGCAAAATCAAGCTTCACACGCTTGATCAGGCCTGTGCTTCACGTAACGCTCACACCGAACCCTTGATTTCAACTTGTCCCTCGCCAAGATGCAGTCGGCCGCCATTTTCATCGCCTTACGAAATGACACGTATCTCGGAGACGAGCTCGCTTTTTGACCGTTAAGTCGCGGTGAATTCCTGGTTGGATAGAGTTTTGGTGACGCACAACATGATTTTTTGAACAAATCGATGAATTTTCAGCGCCAAACACCGAATGAGCTGGGTCATTGAGCAAATTGCTACATTCCATTTCAGAGTGAGCCTGTAGGCTGACTGCAGAAAGTACCACTCAGCCCAGGAGAGCACAACCATGGCATCGACGGCCTCCCCACACAGCAAGTTCTGTGTCCGGCAGATGACGCTGTCCGACATTCCAGCTGTCATGGAATTGCAACTGCAAGCATTTCCGGGCAAGCCGCCTTGGGTATCCGGACAGTTGGAGCATCACATCAGCGTCTTCCCGGAAGGCCAGCTTGTGGTATCCGACCCGACCGGCCGCATTTTGGGCTCGGCCAGTTCGCTGATCATCGACTGGGATGATTACGCCGAGTCCGCCAACTGGTCGGCGATCACCGGGAATGGTTCATTCGATACTCACAATCCCCTCGGCATGACCTTGTATGGAGCCGAAATCGGCGTGGCCGCCATTGCTCGCCATCAGGGCATCGGTGCTCAGCTTTACGAGTCGCGTAAGGATCTGATTCGTGAGCGCGGCCTGAAGCGGCTTCTCACGGGCGGCCGCATTGCCGGATACGATGAGGTCGCCGAACAATTGACACCGAAGGAATACGTCGCCGAAGTAGTCGCCGGAAAGCGATGGGACCCGGCGCTCACGTTCCAGTTGGAGAACGGACTCGTGGTCCTGGATGTGGTGCCTGAATACATGCACGATGTCGAGTCGCGCGGTTTTGCCACAGTCCTGGAATGGCTGAACCCGGAATACACGTCCTCGGTTAGCCTCCAGGCGAGTCTCCAGCACGCGGCTCTGGAACAAGCAGCTGCCGAATCGATGCGGGGTACTCCCCGACCACGCCGGGTTCGAATTGCAGCCGTCCAATACCTGCTTCGGCCGATCGCCTGCTTTGATGACTTCGCTAGCCAGGTGGAATTCTTCGTGCGCAGCGCCAAAGAATACCGTGCGCACTTCGTCTTGTTTCCTGAGTTCTTCACCATGCAGTTGCTCAGCTACATCAACGAGCCTGCCCCGGCACTGGCGGTGCGCCGCCTGGCCCAGATGGCGCCCGAATACGAGGCGTTGTTCATGCGGCTTGCGAAAGAAACGGGCATCTACATCATCGGAGGAACGCACCCCGTCTTCCAGAGAGGCAAGATCTTCAACGCCGCGCATCTGTTTACCCCCAATGGGCGCGTCTTCCGGCAGAAGAAAGTCCACTTGACCCCGACTGAGAGCGGACCTTACCAGCTCAGCCGCGGTAACGGCCTCTACCTTTACCACACAGACTTCGGCAACATTGCCATTCTGATCTGCTATGACGTCGAGTTTCCCGAGTTGGCCAGGGTGATGGCTGAGGCCGGCGCCGAGATTCTCTTTGTTCCGTCCTGTACCGACGGCCGTGAGGGCTTCTGCCGTGTCCGGTATTGCGCTCAAGCCCGCGCGATTGAGAACCAAGTCTACGTCGCCATGACTGGGACCGTGGGCAATCTGCCGTTCGTGCCCTACATGGCAACAAACTACGGCCAGGCCGCGATTCTCACCCCTTCGGATTACTTTTTTGCCAGAGACGGAATCGCCGCCGAGGGCACCATCAACCAGGAGCAGATCATTGTTGCCGACGTCGATCTCGATCTGCTGGACGAACAACGCGTCAACGGCAGCGTCATCCCCCTCCAGGACCTGATCAAGGACGCCTACGACAATGTCGTCCATTTCTCCGACTACAAAGGTCAACAGCCTTTCCAGATTGAAAATGCACAAGAGGGTGCATTGAAACCTGTAGTGTGCCTCTAAGAGCATTCGCGCACAATATCGAGAGCCTGGCAGACAAGTTGCCAGGTTTCGGTTGGATGCCCGCTAAACCGTCTCCAACTGTTTTTTGGGATTGGAGAAGTATCGGCAAACAAGACTCTTGCAATTTCTCACCCGCGCTATTTTATCGGCGCGCAGAAACATAGTTTGTTGCCGTCTGGATCAGTTACTGCAAACTCACGAAGCTCCCCAGGTCTGATCCGCTCAGCGCCCAATAAGCGCGCCGGTCGTCTGTACTCTGTTTAGCTGGCGGCGTCCCGGTCCAACCCGTGAAACCTCGATATCCATAAGTGGTGCCGGCTTGCATTTCGCACCCGTCTCCGATTGCTTTAGGGTTTGTCGCTCAGTCTCAATCAAACGATTATGAGCCAGGTTGAAAAGCGACGGCCAGATGCAGCTTTCGCAACAGAGAATTCTTCTTTTCATGGAAGGGCTGCATGCGCCGCAGGATGTCGCCCAGGTTGCGTACGGCTGAAACTATATACGGGCCCTTATTGAGCATGACGCACTCCGCGCGCTCACCCATCGCTGCATCCGTGATCTCCGCGCGGGATGGAATGCCGTTCTTCGCAAGCGATTCGAGAACCTGCGTCGCCCAGACAACCGGCATATGCGCCGCCTCGCAAACCCAGAGGATTTCTTCCTGCACTTCGGCGAGCCTCTCATAGCCGCACTCGATCGCCAAATCACCTCGCGCAATCATGACCCCGACGGCTCGGTTCCGCATCGCAGCGAGAAGCAACCGCGGAAGATGGTCAAATCCCTCGCGAGTTTCGATCTTCAAAATAATCCCAAGTTTGTCGCCACCGAGCTTAGCCAGATGAGATTCCAACTCAAGTACGTCGGCTTCGGTCCGGACGAAAGAGTAGCTGACAATATCCGCGTTCTTGACCACAAAAGGGAGAGCTCTTAAGTCCTCCTTGGTAAGAGAGGATAACTCCAGGTGACTTTCGGGCACATTGATCCCTTTTTCGGCGCCAAGCTTTTCACCTTGAGGCCGCGCTTGCGTGATCTCGACGCTGACTTTGTCAGGAGCGACCTTCCGGATTGCGCCGCCAATCATGCCGTCGTCGAGCCAGATCGGTTCACCTGCTTTCACTCCGTCGAAGAACTCCGGCAGCGACACGCCGATCTGAGCCGGGGTTGTGAGCTTTCCTTTGCTGTCTCGTTGCGGCGGCCGACTAGGGTTGAGCGATCTTGTGAGAACGAGCGTATCCCCAAGCTTCAATCGCAGTGTCTGTGGTTTTGCTGGAATGGCCCCAACGCGAGCCCGCTGATTGCGCTCCGATTTGCCCTTTGACGCGGGCTTTCTGACTTCGAGCATCATTCCTTGGAAGACATAGGCCGTGCGTCCGGCATTGGCCCAGCGACTCTTTCCCACAACTCCCGAGATGGTCATCGAACGAGACGCCTCGCGCGCGTCGCTGAAATGTACCCGATCTCGCAGTCTCAGCCGCGCCAGCCAGGGCTGGGGCACTGGCACCACGGCATCCGCCTGCACAGGTGGAACTTCCGGACTGGAATCTGGTGTCAGCCAGATCCGCGCCGGCGAAACGACATGGCCGGAAGCGTCACGCTGCGGGCGATACTTCAAGACCGCAGGTCCCGGCTCGATTGGCCCTGTCCGCAATTTGGGTCCGGCCAAATCCATCGCAACCTTGCAGCGTTTGTTCGTCTCCTTCTCGGCCCGGCGAAGGTTCCGGATCATTCCTGACCAGGCTTCGGGGCCATCATGGGCGCAGTTGATACGCATGCAGTCCATACCTTGGGCGAGAAGGTCGCGAACTAGCTCGTACTTCGTCGCGGCTTCCGGTGGCATGGTAACCATAATTCGAACGTGACGGTCTGTTGGGGCTTCGCCGAACAAAGCTTCGGTGTTCCTGCCAAGGAGATTATTTCCCTGTCCAGCCTGGGCCGCCGCCTTTGAGCCAGGGGAGATCGGAACGGACCCGGCAAGTTGGAGAAGGACATTCAATACGGCGTGCAATGAGCTTAGTACGTGCGGCTCGGTTCTACCCAGTGATGACAGCCCCAGAGCCGCAAGTTTAGATTGCAAATGGCGTATGTCGTGCCGGCGAAGCGCGAGGTAATCCATAAGATTCCTGGCGCTTATACGGTGGTGAGGATGCAGTCCTGTTGCACCAATAAGGCCGGAAGCTTCCAACTCAAGCATTTCGGACATAAGAAGTCTCAGATTCTGAATCAACTTCTCGATGTGCGACGGGCTTACCTTCTGCGCGAGTCTCTTTTTCTTGGGAATTGCCACGATTCTCCTGCTCTTGCCAGCGGTGGACAGAGAATTCCTGGGCCGTCTTCGCGCATAAGGAAGCATCGGCACCAAACCGACCTGAACTCGCGGAATAGGCCCCATACATCATCTATTCACATTCGCCACCTAAATTTGCCAATGGAGAACAAACACATGTCCATTGACGCCGCAGAACTTGACCTGATGCAGAGCGCCTATAAGTCAGCCGTGAATGAGTGGATTGAAGCGATCCGGCAAGAAGAGGAACTAGCGTCGGTGAATCACTCCGTGGCTGAAATCGATAAATGGGAAAACGCCGGCATGCGCGAGGAAGAATTCAGGGAGAAAGCGAAGGCCGCAAAAAACGCTTACGAGGACGCGCTCCGCGAGGAATTTTTCAATTTCTAGTTGCAATGCGGCTGGTGAAGGGCCGTCGCTCCGCTCTGACAATGTTGGGTGCCCTTGGCGCGCCTTTCGGCGCCAACAGTCCTGAGAATCTGTTGATGGATACGGGTGCGGCAGAGTTGACATCACTTGCCGGATCTGGAAACTTGCTCCGAGGCGGTGGGATCTGCAGGCTCTAGAAACAGGTCCTCCAGACCAACAAGAAGCGATAGGGGAAGGTCGATTTTCCGTTCAGTCGGATTACTTTCGCTGACGGCACGGACGGCTACGCAATCACCGTCGTCAAATGGATCTGAAACCAACACCATGTGTTCGCCATACAGATCCACGTGTTTTCCTACTATGTAGCCAAGCTTCTTCATGTGTGAGCAGTTCTCTGAAGACGAATCGATCGCTGCGGACTGCGGAGAGGGAGAGGACATGGGCCACCTCGACGGTCAGAAGATGTTCATGCCATCCACATCATGATTTCCGCTGACACTGTCGATCCCTATTGTCTTCCAGCGAACAAAGAGGAAGCTGAGCGTTCTGATACAAGGCAAGAATCCTCCGACAGACAAAATTCCGGAAGGCGTTGCGATTCGCAAGCGTTGTTCCGATTAAACTGCCCGCTCGTGAATTGTCAATGAATTCTTCAATGCTCTGCATCACGATCTCAATCCCTGGGTCAATGCATAACAATGCCGCTGTACACAAGCCGACGCAAATCGCTGCCAAGTGGATATTTCAATTTCTTTAATCTTTCTTTCATCATCCCCAGCTACCTTTGTCGGAGCCCGGCTCTTCCTCCCACCCCGCCGGGTGAATTTCCACAGATCGTCAGGAGTGCACCATGGCAGAAACAGAAGCCGTCGCAGCAACACTTTCCGGAGCACCCCTCCTCGAACGCAAGATGAAGGCCAGGATCCCCACCTGGGTCAACGGCACCATCGTGCTGATCGCACTGGTGGGTGGCCTTGGATACATTGGCTTCCACGTGGCCGAGGACCTTGGCAACATCGTCGTGGTCAGCGTGTGGCCCTACGTGTTGCTGGGTGTGGCGATGTTGATCGCGCTGGGCTTCGAGTTTGTGAATGGATTTCACGATACCGCGAACGCCGTGGCCACTGTCATCTATACTCACTCGCTTGAACCCAACACCGCCGTGGTGTGGTCGGGTATGTGTAACCTGGTCGGCGTGCTGCTCTCCTCGGGCGCGGTGGCTTTCAGTGTCATCACCCTGCTGCCGGTAGAGCTGATTTTGCAGGTGAGCTCTGGTGCCGGATTCGCAATGGTCTTTGCGCTGCTCATCGCCGCCATCTTGTGGAACCTGGGTACCTGGTCGCTGGGTCTGCCGGCCTCGAGCTCGCATACCATGGTCGGCTCCATCATTGGCGTCGGCCTAGCCAACCAGTTGATGCATCCGGGTAGTGGCACCTCGGGCGTGGACTGGACTCAGGCCGGCAACGTCTTCAGAGTGTTGCTGATTTCGCCAGTCGTCGGATTTGTCTCCGCGGCCCTGCTGTTCTGGCTGTCGAAGCTCACCATCAAGTACCCGGCGCTTTACGAAGCGCCGAAAGGCACCGAACCCCCACCGTGGCCTATCCGTCTGTTGCTTGTGCTTACGTGCACCGGCGTCAGTTTTGCGCACGGCTCCAACGACGGGCAGAAGGGCATGGGCCTCATCATGCTGATTCTCATCGGTACCGTTCCCACGGCCTACGCGCTCAATCATGCTGTGACGGCGAGCCAGGTGCAGGACTTCATTGCCGTCTCCGATCAGGCCACCCAGATATTCAACCGCAATGTGGACCCGAAAGGGATTCTGGGTCCTGACGCCCGCGCCGAAGTTACCGACTACATCCGTACCAAAAAGATTCAGCCCGATACCGTCCTGGCGCTTCGCGAACTCGTAAACGATCTGAAGAACGAGGTCGCGCTCTACAAGGAGTACAAGTCGGTCCCCCCCAGCCAGCAGACCAACGTCCGCAATGACATGTACGTGACCAGCGAGGCCATCCGGCTGATCCAGAAGAACCACAGCCTGCCCCTCAAGGCCGCCGAGACCGCGCAACTGGCAAACTACAAGACGCACATCGACAAGGCAACTAAATTCATTCCAACCTGGGTCAAGGTTGCGGTGGCGCTGGCCCTCGGCATGGGCACCATGGTCGGCTGGAAGCGCATTGTGGTTACGGTAGGCGAAAAGATCGGCAAGGAGCACCTGACCTACGCGCAGGGCGCATGCGCCGAGCTCGTCGCCATGGTCACGATCTCAGCAGCCGATAACTTCGGGCTGCCGGTTTCGACGACGCACGTGCTCAGTTCGGGCATTGCCGGCACCATGTTTGCGAACAAGAGCGGCTTGCAGTTCTCCACCATCCGCAACATCGCGGCCGCATGGGTGTTTACGCTGCCGGTCGCGGCCTTGTTGTCAGGAAGCCTGTTTTGGATGTTCTCGCGGATCGCGCACTGAGCTCCAACCGCTTCCGGAAACTCGGAGGCGTCCGCTGCGGCGGGCGCCTCTCTTTTGCGCAGATCCAAGGTGCATCGAGTGAATCCGCCGCTCTAAGACGAAAACAACTGCAGGAGATTTGTGATGCTCAGCAGTTTCCTTATCCGAGGCGTGAGGTTCACCAACTCCAGCACGCAGAGTCCTCGGTTGATCGCAGAGACTTTGAGACCCACAAGCGCTCCCAGGCCTGAGCTGTCGAGATATTCGAGATCCGCGAAATCGAGCACGGTGCGGCCCCCGCGCTGAAGCAGCGGTTGTACGAGCTTGCGGATCTCATCCGCGTTTTCGCTGATCAGTTTGCCCTGGCACTTGATGGTCGTGGTTATGTAATCCGCTTCATCCTTGGTTTCTTCAATTTGGTAATGGAAAGCAGTGCCGGGTGCGTCAGGCATACATTCTCCTCGGGTCAATACCGGCCAATTCTAAATTCCTGTGGTCGAAGAATCAGGTTAATTTCTGGTCAATCACAGTTGGTCTTACTGTTTGACTTAAGAGTTCTCACCCTGGCCAGGCGTACCCACGGAGAACCGCATTTCTTCCTTTGAAGAGTTGGCGGTGGAGTCAGATCATGGGGCACAATATCAAGCCAGAGGCTCCGGCGGCGCAAAGGACTGTGGTCAATTTAAACTGAATCGCCACAGCTCAATTTCAGCGTCTGAAAAGCAATTCATGGGTTCCGGTTGGACTGCCGCTGCTCGTCCCCCAATGCATTTTTCGGGTTGGGGTTGGGTTGGCGACCAGCAGGGCACTTCCCCATTCCCATACACTGCGGAGTTATCAGTACGAATCCACAAATACCCGGTCCCCCTCGAGATCGTTCTCGTTCTGCCCGGAGAGACTCCCGGTCATGAGAAATGAAAAGCGGCTTCCTTCACCTATCGTGCTGTGTAGCTCGATAGTCGTGTTGTGACGTTCAGCAATCGACTGTCCGAGGGCCAGGCCAAGACCAGAGCCGGAAAAGTCTCCATGAATCGGCCGGCCTATATGACAGAATCGTTCGAAGATTCGCTTCTGATCCTCGGGAGCGATCCCGATTCCCGTATCCGCAACGCAAATCTCGATTGCCCGATGTACCCCGTTTTGCGCAGGTCCGTGGAGAGCAAGGCTGACGGATTGACCATGCGGCGTGTAGCGCCAAGCATTCTCGAGCAGGATGTTCAGCAGGCGCTTGAGGGCGACGTAGTCGGCGTCAATCCAAAACTCGATTGTGCTGAAATTGCGCGAGAAATCGATCTGAGCATCGGCAAAGCGCTCCGTCCATTCCTCAGCGACCTCTTCAAGAACCTCGGGCAGGTTGATGGGTTCGAATTTGAATACTTCGACGCCGGCGTCGGCGCGGGCCAACGCCAGCAGTTGATCGATGAGGCGGGTCATCTGCACTGAATTAAGCAGAATATGCTCGCAGGTCGCTTGGTAATAGGTAGCATCTCTAGGAAGAGCTAGCGCGACTTCGGTCTCAGCGCGGAGCAAAGCAACGGGAGAACGAAGCTCGTGCGCGGCATTGGCTGTAAATGAGCGCACGCTCTTGTAGCCGGCCTCGATGCGACCAAGCATCTGATTGAGCGTATTGGAGAGAGACGAAAGCTCGTCGTGTGTCTCGAGGGAGGGCAGGCGCGCGCTGAGGTTCTTGTCGTTGATCCGCTGCGCTTCATCGGCTATGGCGGCGATGGGCGTAAGCGCCTTGCGGCTCATGAAATAGCCGGCCAGCGAGGAGGCGATTAGGCCCAGGGTGATCAAAAAGAAGAGCTGAGCACGGAAGTTTGAGAGTACCGCGAGGGTTTTGCTGAGAGAGAGCCCGGTCTGCACGGTGTAATGGATGCCGTGAACCGTAATGGGTTCGATGAGGGCGCGCACGGGAACGGACTCGGTTGTGTAATTGAAGTAGGAGTCTGATGGTGCGGCATTCTGCGGCAGGACAAGATCGGGATAGACGGCAGCGACGTGTGGTGATCGATAGAGCCACTCGCCATGCTCGTCGATGATCTGGAGCCACTTGCTGCCATGGCTCACGTTGTATGCGGCGGTGATGGTATCGCGTAGCTGCGTTGAGGTTTCGTCTGCAGGACGGCTTTCAAGAAAACGGCGTACGCTGCGCACGCGCTGCTGCAGCTCATTGTTCTCAAGTTCATCGATGGCTCGATGCACCATCCACAGGGATCCCAGGCCGATTGAGAGCAGCGCTGTGGCAAAGACGAGCGAGTACCAGAGGGTGAGGCGGACGCGGATTGGAAGGCGCCTGATCATTGACTCGTGATCCTCATTTGATCGGCGTCAGCGACGAGTGTGTACCCGCTTCTGCGAACGGTGGTAATGAGATCCGGATGGCCGGCGCTGAGTTTCTCGCGCAGCGTGTTGACCAGGGTGTCGAGAGCGCCCGAAGTGGCGATGGTTGAGCCCCAGACTGCCTGCATCAGTTTGCGGCGCGAAACGACATCACCGCGATTGAGAGCGAGAGCACGCAACAGGAGATACTCGCTGCGCGTAATGTGGACTTCAATATGATCGCAAAACAGGCGACGGTTGGCAGCATCGAGGCGGAATGGTCCGAATGAAAAGTTATCCGCCGAAGCAATCCGAGTGCGACGCGCCGCTGAGTGAATGCGGGCAACCANNGGAGTAGCCGCTGCGCCCGGGAAGACCGACGTCGAGCACCAGGACGTCAAATCGATGCGCAAACGCGAGCGCTAGGCCCGTATCGCCATCGGATGCAGTAGTTACTTCGAAGCCGGACTCTGAGAGCCCTTTCCGCAGCAACTCGAGCATGCGTAAATCGTCTTCAACTACAAGAACTCGCATCAGCTCTACTCTGTTAGGAGGTTACGAATTCATGATGAATAGAATGTGACGAACCGGACCAGGACCTTGTGGCTCCTCAATTCGGAGCCCGCCGAATGTGACGCAGGACACAGATGAAATCAACCTCAGAGGATTTTCACCGAATTGTTAACGAGTCTTTAACGGAGCGCCTTAAGGTCCAGCCTATAGCCAGCCGAAATCAACCCTCTTCGATGTACGAATGTATCTTCGGCTGCGCAAGGAGACCTTATGAGACGCTTGACGTTCTTTTCTTTGTTACTGGTCCTGCTATTCGCCCACATCTGTTCGAGCCAGGTGACAAAAGGCACCATCTCCGGAACGGTTGTAGACAACGGAGGCGCGGTTCTCAAAGGAGCGCAACTCAAGCTGCTGCCGCTGGGAATGACTGCCGTGACGGATGAACAGGGAGAATTCACGTTCATAGATATTCCGGTAGGGGCCTACACCATCTCCGTCTCCTACGTAGGCTTCGAGCCGGCTGAAACCAAGGTGCAGCTGGCCGCCGGCCAGGCGCTCAACCAGGAGATTAAGATGGGTGTGGCCTCGACGGCCGAAACCATCCTGGTCGTCGCGGAACGAGTGCATGGCGAGGCAGATGCGATCAACGAGACGAGAACAGCGGACAATATTGTTCAAGTGCTGCCGGCCGAGGTGATCACCAGCCTGCCCAATGCCAATGTTGCCGATGCAATCGGACGTCTTCCCTCGGTCACGCTCTTTCGCGCCGAGGGTGAGGGCGAATACATTCAGGTTCGCGGCACTGAGCCTCGCCTGACGAACGT
>PLST01000240.1 GCA_003164255.1 Acidobacteriaceae bacterium
ATTGGGTAATAGACGGTGGAATCAGAATGTCGTAACCAAGCGAAGCATACCCATGCGCCCGGGGCCGATTGCGTTGCCCGAGAACAACCCTCCGAAGTCAATTACTTCCAGCTTGTTGCTCAGATTTTCACCGTCGGCCTGCAGGCGTACCGCCACCTTCTCTCGCCGATAGAGATCGGCGCTGACAGAAGCATTCTCCGTCAAGTAGGGAAGGATTCGGCCGCGATCAAAGTTGAGATGATTCACGACTGCCTGTCCATACTCGGCGACATCCTGTTGTACGGTCTGATTCGCATCAAACGGTAGGCCGGTATTGTAGTCGCTTCCCAACGCGATCCACACACGCGGGGTGACCTGGTACCGGATGCGGTCCCGCACCGAATTCCGCTGGTCCTGCGAGTCAGGGGAGTGACCCGTCAACTGGCTAGTCGCGTCAATGGCGTCTCCACCGAGGAAAAGGCCTCCCGTGACCGGGTTCCAGACGTTCCCCACCATATAGGAGTAACTGGCGAATCCTGAGAACCGCCCCCATTGCTGGACCTCAAGCTTGGCTTCAGCGCCATAAATGATCGCCTTGTCGAATTCGATCGGAAAGCTAATCCCTGTACTGAAGATCTGCGAGTCGTCGGCATAGTTTTTAACATCGCGCCTGTACATATTCGTGTCCACACGTAGCTTGCCGAACAATGCCTTTGTTGCGCCCAGTTCATAGTAGTTTCCATGCGCAGGCTCAACCGGCAGTTGCACAATGGGAACGCTGGTATCGAGTGCCTGTGCCTCCGGAGAACTCGACAAGAGGATATTTTCGAAGGAGGGTGTTTGGAAAACATGATCCCACGAGCCGTGAACCTGAACTCCAACAGAGGGAAAATAGCGCGCGATTGCGACACGCGGGCTGACGGCATTCTTGTTGACGGTGAGTTGGTAGTGGTCCCAGCGAAGTCCCGCATCAATCGACCAATTGCCTAGGTGTAAGGAATCCTCGACATACGCCGCCTGCTCCAAATCGGGTCGGCTGCCGGAAAAGGCAAAACTGGTTGCAGCGACGTCAATGATGCCCACGTTAAACGGACATTGTGGATTGCTAGGGTCGTCACAGTCAGGAATCACGTAACTGAGATTCTCATGGAGGAACTTGTTGTCCGTCTGAACGCCTGCCTTCCACTCCTGATGGCGATGATCGGCAGTGATGCTGGCATTGAAGTAGATGTCTTTGAAGTCGTTGTGCTGCGTGACATTCAAAGGCCACGAGGCCGGGTTGGAATAGAAGTCGAGAGAGTTGTCACGTGCCATGCCGCGCATCGCCACCATCGTATCGGGCGAAAAAATGTGTTCGTAGGAGAGGATGCCCATGGTTTCAAAGTTGTCGTTTGTCTGCAACTGGCCCCCTGGAATGTACACGCAATTATCCGAGGCAGGGTCCGGACCGGAACATCCATCCGTATTGTCGCCATTTGGCACGTAAGCGCCGTTCTGCTGGACCAACTCATTGGGAATCGCGTAGCGAGCGAGTTCGTGACTGGCGATCATCGTGAGATGATCCTTCGGCGTGAACTGTCGCTCATAATTCAACGAGAACTCTCCTGTGGTGCCGTTGTTGGTGTAGTTTTCGGGGGATGGAGTATTGAGATAGTGGTCCGTCATGTTTCCTGCCCCGCTGAACCCCACCGTATTTTTCCCCCAAGTGTATTCGTCCTGCGTTTCAATCCCGCCCGTGGCATAGCTGCCTCCAAGCAGAGTGAACTCCCCGTGAAAGCCAGGTTGTTCGTTTTGGATCGTATTGACCACCACCACGCCACCGAGCGAGCGACCATACTGGGCCGGAATGCCTGCGGTGTAAATCGACATCGACTGTATGTTGTTCGCTTCAATCGATGGGCCAAAACCGGGAGAACGGTTATCGGTAAGTGGGATGCCGTTGATCACAAACTGCGTCTGATATTCGGATCCTCGGGGGTGAAGGACGGCGTTTCCTTCGTAGAGCCAGCCTGGTTCCGTGTTGACCAGGTCCTGAACGGTGCGGCCCGGAATTGACGTCAACCGGTTCTGAATGGTCTGCTGCCCCATTTCGTTTAATGCCCCTGCGCGATACGGATCGAGCAGCGTATCAGACTCGTGAACTGTCACCGATTGGGAAACCGGAGCCACTTTCAATTGAATCGTACGGTCAACGGGGAGCGTTGAACGTATAACCACCGAGTCGGAGAATTGGCCAAACGAGGGCGCCTGAATCTGCACCTGGTAGATTCCATAGGGCAGCCGCCTTGCATCCACACTACCCTGAGCATCGGTCGTGAACGTGGAGCGGTACTGATTGGCGTCGCTGACAAGTTGGACTTCTGTGCGGACGGCACGACCGGATGGGTCGTTCACGGTCAAGCGCAGTTCACCTGTGTTGCTCTGGCAAAAGCCTGGAGCAGAGACAAGAAAGAGGAAGAGGGCATATCTTTTCAATGGTTTGGGCCTCGGAGAAATGTAAATTTCTTTTGTTGGGGCGTTATTCTGGGTGCATGGGGATGCGAGAATTGCTCTCTCATCCTGAATATTCCCGTTGGCCCAAGTCTGTTCAGTCTTTTTTTTGCGCACTCCCTTCAAAAAAAGACTGAACAGAGTGATAAGGATTCGAATATTCAAGTGGACGGACCAGGACAAAGTTCGCCTGCAGAAGAGGTATACGGTCTGCCGCCTTTAGCTTCCATAACGGAAGCTCAGACACGCACGGGTGAAATTGAGACAGAGGTTATGAGCTTGTTCGAGCAATATCGCGCACCGCTCCTACGGTACTCAGTCTCCTTCGGTGTTCCGATTGCGGATGCGGAAGAGATCGTGCAGGAAGTATTTCTTTCGCTCTTTCGGCACCTGCGACTTGGACGATCACGGCGCAATTTGCGGGGTTGGATCTTCCGCGT
>PLST01000123.1 GCA_003164255.1 Acidobacteriaceae bacterium
ACGCGTCCCGAGTTCCTGGCCCGCGTTTCCCCGCAGTGGGCTGTCATCTCCTGCGGTCTGCGCAATCGTTACGGCCATCCCCGCCAGGCAATCCTCGAAGAGCTGCAGGCAGCCCACGTCCGCACCTATCGCACTGACATTGACGGCGCCTCCTGCTTTCGTCTCGACGGAAAATCCGTCATTCCTGACCCCGCCTGCGGCTGGCGCAAGATTCGCTGAATCAGATGTCGCCCTGGGAGGCACGGCCGCGCCCGATTTTCATCCCCCGCAACCCAACAAGCTCAATGGAAGCAAACAAAAAAATGCCGGTCACCGCTTGGCGCAATGACCGGCCTGTAAGTTAGAAAGTTTGCGCCTACTCGAAAGAGCAGGCGCAAAGAAAAGACGCAATAACTGGTCTAGAAGGTCAACCTGCCGCCCACCTGGAGGACGCGCTGGGTGCCTGTGGCCGAGGTGATCTTGCCGAAGTTACCGTTGTTGTTGGTTCCGCTTGTCGCGGTGGTCGGCGGGCCGCTTGCGGTGGGGTTGGAGAGGTTGACCCAGTTCAAGAGGTTGGTAGCCTCGCCGCGGAGCTGGAATACAATTCCGCGCTCAAATTTGATGTCGCGGAAAAGTCCCATGTCGAGATCCTTGAAGCCCGGGCCAAACAGGCTGTTGCGGCCTACGTTGCCGTCCGCACCGCCGGGACCGATGCCGCCAGCCACGCCCGGACCGTTGTAAACGTAAGTCGGGCTCGTAGGTGAGTTATTGAACCACGCTGACACCTCGTTAGACGTGGAGGTGCAAACCCGGCAGCGGTGTGCGTTGAGCACGGGGTTGGGACCTCCGGCAGCATAATCCGGGCGTTGATTGCCGGTGCTGTCAAAGCTCTTGTTGGTCCCTGTGGTGACCGTGAATACGCCACCACTGTGCAGGTAGATGATCGGCGAGATCGTCCAGCCGTTAACCAGGTTGCTGAAGACTTTGTTTTCGCCGTGAAAGTAGCTGATGTTCCATGAACCGGACATCGCAGCGTTGTTGCGGATGTCGGCACTCATGGGACCTTTTTCCTCCTGGAGGCCGCCGCCGAGGGCGCCCAGAGAGTTATTCGACGGTGTGAAGGGAGCGCCGAAGTAGCCCGAGTCCTGTGGTGAGGAAAGTCCGTCTGCGTCCGGCTCAAATGCATCCAGAGCGTGGCTCCAGACATAGAAACCGCTGATGCTGAAGCCGCGCGACATCTGTTTTGTCGCCGAGACTTGCAGGGCGTGGTAATTGGCATTCAGGTCTGACAGCAGGTCGACGATTCCTGCTCCCAGCAGGCCGTTGCCGTTGTTGATTGCGGCCGCACCTGTAGGACATGCTCCGGCGCATGGATCGAATTGACGCCGGTCGGCGATGCTGGTTGCCGAAGTGCTTGGCGTACCGAAGGCGGTCGAATACGGTGCGTAGTTGGCGTCAATAAAGTTGGGTAGCTGGTGTGAGAGAGCGGCAACATACGCCGCCGTCATTGTTATCCGGCCGGGAAACTGTTGTTGCACGGAAAGATTGAACTGGTATTCGTAGGGATACTTGAAGTGCGGGGAGATGGCTTCGGTTGCGCCGCCGGGGCCCTCAATGAAGGTGGGCTTGGCCGCCGTATAGGTGTACGGGAAGAGGCCGCCACCCGCCGCGGTCGAGGGGAAGTCCCCTGGATAGGAATAGAAATTCGTAATGGAGTTGAGCGGGCCCTCACCGGTCTGCGGACGCAGAGCGAACGGAACGGCATTGCCGGGCTGGTTCCATTCGTTGCCGGCTGGGATGCCGAAGAAGATACCCGAGGCGCCGCGAATGGCGGTCTTGCCGTTACCAAACGGGTCCCACGCGAAGCCCAGGCGTGGCGAAACGTGGTAGTACGACGTGGAAATGATGCCGCGGCCGATGCCCGCGTCACCCGGGAACACGATGCCCTTGGGTGCGAGCGGCGCCACAGTGGATTGCTGGCCGGGAACGAAGGATTCCGTCCTGTTATGGGGATCGACGGGAGGCTGATCGATGTCCCACCGCATCCCAAGGTTGGCCGTGAACCGGGGCGTGATCCGGTAGTTATCCTGCACAAACAATGCGTAGTGCCAGGTGCTCAGGTGGGTGGTGTAGGGCGAGTCCTGCTCAGCCGACGATGCCTGGCCAGTCACCCAGTCTGAAAACACATTGCCGGTTGAAGTTGGGGCTGATGTAGCGAAACTGATGCTGCCAAAGTTCAGCAGGTTGGCATCGAACATGGTCTTGGCCAGAGCGAGCTCGCCACCAATAAAGAGGGAGTGTTTGCCCTTGGTCACGCTGACCATGTCGCGCAGCTCATAGTTATCGGAACCCGTGAATGGACCCGCATTTGTAACGTCCGGAGCAAATCCGCCTGATAGAGAGATATTGGGCAGAGAGACGGGGCCTTGGAGGAGGAAGTTCGAGCCAAATGATGTGAGGGTCTGCGATGCCGGGCCGGTCACCGGCGGGTTAGTGCGGCCGCCCGCTGCCCGCGTGAAAGTGAGCCAGGCTTGATTGGCGACTGCAGGAGTGAAGGAGTGAACGTCGCTGAGGTTGATATTGGTGCCATTCGAGGCGACTTGATTGTAGGTCCATGGGACGTTGCCGCCTGGGTTATTTTTCAGCACGTTCCTCGAAAAGAAGTATGTTGCCGCCACATGGTCCTTTGACCCGAGGTTCTGGTCATACTTGCCCAGGTATTCATTTTCGGTAACCGGGATGGGGATCAGACCCGCATAAGTCCCGCCTCCCGTGGCAGGCTTGAGACCGCCAGAGATATTGGGCAGCGGGATGGAAGAGCCGATGGTGTTGGCTATGTTGTCCATGTTGAAAACGGTCGTGTCCAGCGCGCTGGTGGGGATGCAATGTCCGGCGGTCGAAGGACCAATTAAATTAGCCGCGCAACCCGGGCCAGCGTTTACTCCATTCGCGAGAACCGTTTTGCTGGTGCCCGGCATGTAAACCTTGAAAGTGTCGGCAGTAAAGTCGCCGAGGCGCTCGTTGGCCGTGGGAGTGATGGCGCCTGTATATATGGTTGCGGTAACCTGGCGCAACCCCGCATAGCTGAAGAAGAAAAACGCATCGTTCTTCTTTATCGGCCCGCCCACGGTGCCGCCAAACTGGTTGCGGTGGTAGGGCGCAACGATGATCTTGCCTGCGGCGTTGTGGGCCGGGGCCCAGCTGTTGGCGTTGAAGTCAGTGTTGCGGTTGAATTCGAACAAGCTGCCATGAAACTGGTTTGTTCCCGACTTGGTGATGACCGAGACCACACCGGCGGAAAATTGGCCGTATTGCGCGCCGAATGCGCTGGTCTCTACGCGAAACTCTTCCACTGCGTCGGGGTTGGGCGACGGGTTGCCGTAGTTACGCATCTCGGTGATGTTGTTGCCGCCGTCAAGATAGAAAGCTACGCCTGCGCTGCCGCCGTCAATGGAGCCGTTGATCTGGACATCTTCGATATACAGCCCGGTGGCGGTGGTTGGCGTGCCGGTGGGGTTTGAGGTGGAGCTGTTGTTATTGGCCATCACGCCGGGTGTGAGCGAAACCTCGGAGTAGATGTTGCGGTTGACGAGGGGAAGACCGAGGATTTCGTCCGGCTCGATGGTCCTGCCCAATACCGCGTCAGCCGTATTGACGGTTGGAGGAGCCTCAGTGACCGTGACGGTCTGGGTCTGCGCGCCAACGGCCAGTTTTATGTCAATCGTCTGTTCCTGATCAACGTCGAGTGCCACATTCTTCTGCACATAGCGCTCAAAGCCGGCAGCCGTCGCCTCGACGGAGTAGGTGCCTACGGGCAAATAATCGATGCGGTATTCCCCATAGCCGTTTGCTGGAGCCGAGCGGGCGAACCCGGTATTCAGGTTGGTTGCCTTCACGGTGGCCGTGTTGACCACAGCGCCTTGTTGATCCTTCACCGTACCGACGATGGAACCGGTAGTCTGCTGTCCATACGCGATAATGCTGCCTGTGAAGATGAATACGAGCGCGACGAGCTCGCGCGCGCTCGCGCATAGCCGCGAGTATCTTGCCAAATTGCTAATGTTCACTTTTGAAGCCTCCAAAGCGTTTCTATTTTCTGGATCATTCGCCATCCGGCGCCCTCATCCTTCGATCGACAAACAATTCCTTGCTTAATGCTATTCAAACCAATGAATCGGCTGCGCATAGTTTCCGTCAGTCGTTGCATAGGCAGGTGATCGCCTTTGTTCTCGAAGATTGCAAACGTTCGAAATGACGTGTTCCCGTCGTCTGAACAGCCATTGCTGATTAGACAAACAGATCGAGCCTGTTCGAAATTGGTAACGATCATCTCCCACGAATCCGGTGAAGAGCTTGCGGCACACCTGTCCATCTGCCCTCGGTGGCTGACTGCGGGTCGCCGAAGTTGGGAGCTTTTCAAACCGAACGAATTCTTCTCGCTAGCGATAACCCGCACAAGGCTGATACAGTATGTTACAAGATGCCCTCAGCCAGCTAAGCGCCATTAAGTTATTTAAAAATAAGGAAGTTACAATTTATTCAATGCGCAAAGATTTCCCTCTCAAATCCCCGCGCTCGTCCCCCAAACCTCTTGGCGACAATTGCTCCCACACCGGTGTATGCTACTTTTCTACGGAGTCATCTGACCTTTCTCATGCACGAAAATGCGCATAGCCCGGAGCAATGGACCCCTGCTTCGGCGGAGGACCGCGATCTCGTCCTGAAAGAGCTCGACGCGATCCTCGCCAGCTACCATTTTCGGGGCAGCAAGCGCTATCCGGCCCTGCTCAAATACGTCGTCAGCGCCGCCCTCGACGGCCATGCAGGAGACTTGAAAGAACGTACCCTCGGCGTTGAGGTTTTCGGGCGCGATCCCGACTACGACACCGGTGCCGATCCTGTCGTCCGCTTCAGCGCCAGCGAAGTCAGAAAGCGGATCGCTCAGTACTATCACGAACAAGGCAATCAGTCCGGATTGCAGATTGAAATGCCCCTCGGCTCCTACGTCCCCGAGTTCTTCGTTCGAGGACCGGAAAGTGCGGCGGAAAAAAATGACGCCTTCGCCGGAAAATCCGCAACCTCACCAAACGATCAGCGCGTAAGCCGGCGCCGCTATCGTGCCGTCATTGTCGCCATGGCTCTGTTGCTGGTGGCCGTGGCCGCGGCCGGAATCTTTTCTTACCGTAGACTCGCCTCCAGAACTGTGGCCGTCGACACCCGGCTATGGGATCCGCTCTTCAAGTCGCCAAGGCCGATTCTCATTGTGTTTGGAGCCAGCCACCCCAACAACCTGGGGCCCGAGGCTGCGGAAACCAGCTTCTTTGACCACACGACCGGGCCTTATCATCACGTCTCCATCGCTACCGCCACTGCCCTTGCGAACCTTGCCGGTGTCCTTCGCGAGCACGGCGCCGCGTATGAGATAAAGGAAGATACGGAAACCAGCCTGACCGACCTTCATGTGCGCCCCGTGATACTGGTGGGCGCCACCAACAACGCCTGGACCATGCGCCTGATCAGTACTCTGCGCTACCGCTTTACCCCCGTCCCCTTGGTCCGGGTGCTCGACTCACACAATCCGCAAAACTCCGACTGGCTCGTCGACTTCTCAAAACCCTACACAGCCATCTCCACCGACTACGCCATCGTTGCGCGTTATCAGGATGCAACCACCGAGGGGCCCGTGCTCGTCGTCGCCGGACTCGGCCCCTATGGAACTGAGGCTGCAAGCGCCTTTGTCTCAGCGCCTGAATATATGGAACAGATCGTCAAACAGGTGCCAGTCGGATGGGAAAACAAGAACCTGGAAATGGTCATCAAGTCAGAGGTGATCGACGGAAAAGCCGGACCGCCCGTCCTCGTTACCTCGATTGTCTGGTAATCAGCAGAGAGATTCCGCCGGCGCGGCAACCACCTAACTCGCCGCCTGGTGAATCGCCAACAGCTTTTCAAGCAGCGGCCCCAGCAACTTCAAATCCAGCGCGTTGGCCCCGTCGGACAATGCATGAGCCGGGTCGTCGTGCACTTCAAGAAACAGTCCATCCACACCCGCCGCCACGGCTGCCCGCGCCAGAAGAGGAATAAACTCCGGTTGCCCGCCGCTCACGCCATTCGCCGCCGAGGGCTGCTGCACCGAGTGAGTCCCGTCAAACACCACTGGAGCCATTGCGCGCATTACGGGCAGCGAACGGTAGTCCACTACCAGCGTGTTGTAGCCGAAGCTCGAACCCCGCTCGGTCAAGAACACACGTTCGTTCCCCGTGGAACGCACCTTCTCCACCGTGTGCTCCATGTCCCACGGCGCCACAAACTGTCCTTTTTTGACGTTGACCGCTCGGCCCGTCTTACCCGCCGCCACCAGCAGATCGGTCTGCCGGCAGAGAAAGGCCGGAATCTGCAGCACGTCCACAGCTTCGGCAGCCACCTCGCAGTGGCCCGGCTCGTGGACGTCGGTGAGCACCGGCAGCCCGGTTTCCCTGGCCAGCTTGCCCAGAATCCGCACGCCTTCCTTCAACCCGGGGCCACGAAAACTCTTCACGCTGGTGCGGTTGGCCTTGTCGTAGCTGGCCTTGAAGATCAGCCCGACGCCCAGGTCCGCCGTGATCCGCTGCAGCGCGTCCGCCATGGTGCGCACGTGCGCCTCGCTCTCGATCACGCACGGCCCGGCAATCAGGAATAAGCGGCCGGCGCCCACTTCCACCGGCCCTATCTCGAACGATTTGCTCACGAACCCGATTTTACCCCGTTAGCCGCCAGCGCCGCGCCCACCAGGTCAGTGTTCTCCTCGTGCGTCCGCGACCACTGCCACAATGCCCGTTCCAGCGCATGCAGCGCCGTGGGCGCAGGAAGATCGGTCTGCGCCTTCACCATCCCGCACTCCGCCAGGTGACGAAGAGTGGCGTTGTATTCGGAATAGAACTTGACGTCATGACGCGCGTGGCCCAGCGCCTCAAGCGCGCGATGGTCCAGCACCGCATAGCGATCTGGATAGATCGCGGTCAGGATCGCCGACGCGATCATGATGTCTACGCCGCGCAGAGCTACCAGCGCGTTCACCGCATCCTCGGTCGAGGCATGGGGTGAGGCAGCCACCGCAAGCGCCGTGCGAATGCTCTCGCTGCTGTTGCCGATCAGGTAATGCACCATCCGCTCCGACTTCCAGC
>PLST01000276.1 GCA_003164255.1 Acidobacteriaceae bacterium
AAGGTGAGGCGTCCGCCCACCTGGAGGACGCGCTGGGTGCCTGTGGCCGAGGTGATCTTGCCGAAGTTACCGTTGTTGTTGTTGCCACCTACCGTGGTCGGCGGGCCGCTTGCAGTGGGGTTGGAGAGGTTGACCCAGTTCAAGAGGTTGGTGGCCTCGCCGCGGAGCTGGAATACAATTCCGCGCTCCAATTTGATGTCGCGGAAAAGGCCCATGTCGAGCTGTTTGAAACCGGGCCCAAAGAGGCTGTTGCGGCCTACGTTGCCGTCCGCACCGCCGGGACCGATGCCGCCAGCCACGCCCGGACCGTTGTAAATGTAAGTCGGGCTCGTGGTCGAGTTATTGAACCACGCGGACACCTCGTTGGACCCGGAGGCCGGGGTGCAAACGCGGCAGCGATTGTGGCTGAGCACGGGGCCGGGGCCTCCGACGGCATAATCCGGACGTTGATTGCCGGTGCTGTCGAAGCTCTTGTTGGACCCTGTGGTGACCGTGAACACGCCACCGCTTTTCAGGTAGACGATCGGCGAGATCGTCCAGCCGTTGACCAGGTTGCTGAAGATTCTGTTGTCGCCGTGGAAGTAGCTGATGTTCCATGTACCGGACATCGCGGCGTTTTGGCGGATGTCAGCATTCATGGGGCCTTTTTCCTCTTGGAGTCCGCCGCCTATGGCGCCCAGGGAGTTATTGCTGGCGGTGAACGGAGCGCCGAAGTAGCCGGAATCCTGTGGGCTGGAAAGTCCGTCCGCGTCCGGCTCAAAGCTATCCAGAGCGTGGCTCCAAACATAGAAACCGCTGATATTGAAGCCGCGCGACATCTGTTTTGTAGCCGAGACTTGCAGGGCGTGGTAATTGGCTGTCAGGTTTGATAGCAAGTCGACGATTCCCGCGCCCAGCAGCCCGTTGCCATTGTTGATCGCGGCCGCGCCTGTGGGGCAACCCGCGATGGGACAGGGATCGAATTGACGCCGCGCGGCGACGTTGTTCGCGCTGGTGGAGGGCGTAATCGCCGTACCATTCACTGATGTCGCATAAGGCGTGTAGTTGGCGTCAATAAAGTTGGGTAGTTGGTGCGAGAGCGCGCCCACATACGCTGCGGTCAGGGTTACGCGGGCCGGCAACTGCCGCTGCACGGAAAGATTGACCTGGTATTCGTAGGGATACTTGAAGTGTGGCGAGATGGCTTCGGTGGCGCCGCCGGGGCCCTCAATGAATGTGGGCTTGCTAGCCGTGTAGGTGTACGGAATCAGGCCGCCACCTGGCGCGGTCGAGGGGAAATCTCCCGGCGTCGAGTAGAAATTGGTGATGGAGCTGAGAGGACCTTCGCCGGTCTGTGGCCGTAAGGCAAATGGAATGGCGTTGCCGGGCTGGTTCCATTCGTTGCCGGCGGGGATGCCGAAGAAGATACCCGCTGCGCCGCGAATGGAGGTCTTGCCGTCTCCAAACGGATCCCACGCGAAGCCCAGGCGTGGCGAAACGTGGTAATACGACGTGGGGATGATGCCGCGGCCGACACCCGCGTCACCCGGGAACACCAGGCCCCTGGGCGCGAGCGGAGCCACTGTGGATTGCTGGCCGGGAATGAAGGACTCCGTGCGGTTATGGGGATCGACGGGAGGCTGATCGATATCCCAACGAATCCCGAGGTTGGCCGTGAACCGGGGCGTGATGCGGTAGTCGTCCTGCACAAACAATGCGTAGTGCCATGTGCTCAGGTGCGTGGTGTAGGGCGAGTCCTGCTCAGCCGACGAGGCCTGGCCAGTCACCCAATCGGAAAACACATTGCCGGTTGAGGTAGGAGCCGAGGTAGCGAAACTGATGCTGCCAAAGTTCAGCAGGTTGGCATCGAACATGGTCTTGGCCAGGGCGAACTCGCCACCAATAAAGAGGGAGTGTTTGCCCTTTGTCAGACTGACCATGTCGCGCAACTCATAGTTGTCGGAACCCGTGAATGGACCCGCATTGGTCGCGCTCGCGGTAAAAGCGCCGGATGGCGCCAGATTGGGCAGCCCAACCGGTCCCTGGATGAGGAAGTTCGAGCCATACGATGCGAGGGTCTGCGTCGCAGGACCGGTCACCGGCGGGTTGACGCGGCCGCCCGCTGCCCGCGTGAACGTGAGCCAGGTCTGATTTGCAATGGTGGGGCTGAAAGTGTGAACGTCGCTGAGGTTGATATTGGTGCCATTCGAGGCGACCTGATTCCAGGTCCACGGGATGTTGCCGCCGGGGTTGTTTTTCAGCACGTTCCTCGAAAAGAAGTAGGTTGCTGCCACATGGTCCTTGGTGCCGAGGTTCTGGTCATACTTGCCCAGGTATTCGTTTTCCGTAACCGGGATGGGGATCAGACCCGCGTAAGTCCCGCCTCCGGCCGACCCCGCGGCGCCGTTAGGCAGCGGGATGGAAGAGCCGATGGTGTTGCTGGTGTTGTCGAGGTTGGAAACGGTCGTGTCCAGCGCAGAAGTGGGTAAACAATGGCCTGCAGTGGCAGTGCTAAGCACACCAGCAGCGCAATTTGGGCTAGCGTTTGCTCCATTTGCGAGAACCGTTTTGTTGGTGCCCGGCATGTAGACCGAGAAGCTGGTGTCGGCAGTAAAGTCGCCGAGGCGCTCCGCGGCCGTGGGCACGATGGCGCCGGTGTATATGTTTGAAGTGATTTGGCGCAACCCACCATAGCTGAAGAAGAAGAACGCATCGTTCTTCTTGATCGGCCCGCCCACAGTACCGCCAAACTGGTTGCGGTGGTAGGGCGAAACGATGATCTGTTTTGCGGCGTTGCGGGCCGGGACCCAGCTGTTGGCGTTGAAGTCAGTGTTGCGGTTGAATTCGAACAAACTGCCATGCCACTGGTTGGTTCCCGACTTGGTGATGACCGAGACCACACCGGCGGAAAATTGGCCGTATTGCGCACCGAATGAGCTGGTCTCCACGCGAAATTCTTCCACTGCGTCGGGATTCGGCGCCGGGTTGCCGTAGTTACGCATCTCGGTGATGTTGTTGCCGCCGTCAAGATAGAAAGCTACGCCTGCGCTGCCGCCGTCGATGGAGCCATTGATCTGGACATCTTCGATATACAGCCCGGTGGCGGTGGTTGGCGTGCCGGTGGGGTTCGAGGTGGAGCTGTTGTTATTGGCCATCACACCGGGCGTGAGGGAAATCTCGCTGTAGATATTGCGGTTGACCAGAGGCAGGCTGATGATCTCGTCCG
>PLST01000280.1:0-1457 GCA_003164255.1 Acidobacteriaceae bacterium
GATGCATTTGGTACTCACGAATGTGGCTGGGAGCAAGGCGCTCAGGCGAGCGGTGGAAGTATTTAGAGAAATCCGTCACCGCGTGGATGTAGTAACGGACAGTGCCTGGGGAATAGTTGCAACGCGGGAGTTCATCAAGCATCAGCTGCCGGGATAACTCCCAACTTGTTAGAGCCTTCATGCCGCTTGCAATTCCCGGAAGGAATACGCCACGAGACACAATATTGCTCGCTGCACGTTGGCTAAGAATCAATGAAGCCCAGGGAGAGAGCCTGACAGGTCAAAGGAAGGCCCTCAATTGCGTCCGGGTGCAATCACTGATCAGAACAACTCGATGGCCGGTCGGCTGTTGTCGCTGTCGGAACTGCCACCGGCTACAGCAAGATGGGTGACGGTCTGGCTGGCCATTTTGTAGCTGCTGAGATGCGACTCCAGCAATCCCTTGAATGTGGTATCAAATAGGCCATCCCAGCCAGGACGATCCGGCCTTTCGGCTAGCCGCAATAGGTGGTCACGCATTTCCACCAGGGCTCCCTGCACGTGTTCCATTCTCTGGCGCATTACATCCTGAAACTGGATATGGCCCAACGCCTCCGCGAGCCTGGTCACGCTCTCCGCATAGTTCGCATCGACTTCAGTAATCACCTCAAGGAGCAACTGGCTGTTCTTGCAGAATTCAGACTGCATTTCACCCAAGTCGGCAGATAAATGATTCATCGCGCTATTGGCAGCGCGTCGCTCCAGCGAAGCCCGGGCGCCGGCCATTTCGTCGTCCACCCTCTTGCAGGTGGCATTGATTTTTGCCGCAATGTCGGCGGCGGCCTGAGTGGAAAGCACGGCAAGCTTTCTGACCTCATAGGCCACCACAGCAAAGCCGCGGCCTGCGCTTCCGGCCCGCGCCGCCTCGATTTCGGCATTGAGAGCGAGCAAACTGGTTTGCTGGGCAATGGAGGTGATGACTTTTATGAGGGGCGTTAAGGCGCAAACATCTCCGGCCAGTCCTTGAATGCGCTCGAAATTATCTTTCAGTTCCTCGGTCTGAGCCCGCAACTGCATATCAATCGCGGCAATGATGTCCCTGTTGTTCTCTATGCGAGTCTGAGTATTCTCCGTCAGTTCGCCAGCGCTCTTCACAGATCGTGCGATTTGCTCCCTCTGCTGGCTGGTTTTCGAATTCAGCGTGTCGAGCTGCTCGATTACGCTAATAACCTCGCGCTCAGATTCAGACATAGAGTCGCCGATTTGTTCGTGCATTACGTCGATGTAAGGTTTGCAGTCCTTGATGTCTGCCTCGACAGCTTTGCGGGTGGCCAGTTCCCGTGAGATTTCATCGAAATCGAGGCGGCCCAAAGCCCACATATCGGAGACGGTGCGGCGGGCCTCCTTCCAGTTATGCATCATGAGGATCGCGCCGGGCACCAGAATAAAGAAGAGGAACATCCCTGCGATTTGAAGCC
>PLST01000280.1:1481-1991 GCA_003164255.1 Acidobacteriaceae bacterium
TGGCCGCGGGAAACCGCTTCAATCCCCGGATTTGGAGCATACGTCATCTTTTCACGTTCCCGGCAATAGCTGCTTGACGACCTTGATCAGATCATTGCCCGATACCGGTTTCACCAGCCAGCCGGTGGCGCCAAGACGCCGGCCCTCGTTGCGTTTGGCGGTCTCGCTCTCGGTGGTCAGGGTCAGAATCGGGAAGAATCGGCAGCCGGGTAGCGCGCGCACCTTGCCAATCATTTCCAGGCCCCCCATAACCGGCATATTGATGTCGGTAAGGATGAGGTCGGGCTTGACTCCGCCCTTCAACTTGTCGAGCGCCTGCTGGCCATTGTTGGCGGTTTCCACTTGAAATCCGCCCAGCGACAGGGTGGTCTTGAGACTCATCACCATGGTGACTGAATCGTCGACAACCAGGATTGTCTTCGCCATGTGATTTCCTCATTCACCAGATTTCAATGCCGGTTCGAGCCACGCGCGCAATTCTGCATTCTTCGGCCAACAGGATATGCCGGC
>PLST01000280.1:2075-2677 GCA_003164255.1 Acidobacteriaceae bacterium
CCCATAGTCTCCTGAAATCCATCGACAAGCAGGCCCAACTCCGCGCTCCCCGCCTGAACCAGCAGTACAGCTAATTCATCGTCAGAATTCGACTGAGGGAGAGCAGGAATCCCCAGCAGCGCGTTGAGGCTCTTCAACGGCACAATGCGCCCGCGTAGAACGGCGGTCTGGCTCTGTTTGAAGGCGTGGATTGAGCTTCTGGGGACGCGTACTGTCTCAACCACATGGTCCATGGGCACACCGAACCGCTGCCCATCGGATTCGATGACCATGACCTGGGTCACCGCCATTGAAAGCGGCAGGGAAATCCGGATCGAAGTACCCTTGCCCAATTCGCTATCGACGACCACCGTGCCGTTGATCTTCGTCACGGCGGAACGAACCACGTCCATGCCCACTCCGCGACCGGAGAGGTCGGACACTACTGCGGCGGTGGAGAGGCCAGCGGCGAAGATGAGGTTGATCGCGTCCTGATCTGTGATGCGCTCAAGAGTCGCTTCGTCAATGATTCCTTTCTCGTATGCCTTCTGCTTGATCACGGCCGGATCAATGCCTTTACCATCGTCGACGATCTCGATCACAACGCGGTCCGCCTCTTGCGC
>PLST01000607.1 GCA_003164255.1 Acidobacteriaceae bacterium
GGCGGAGGGCGAACTAAGAGGGTATTCAATAGGCCACGACGAATAAGCCAGGCACGATCCGTGCGGTGTCCCCTTTGACCTGACTCTTGCGGGTTCAATACGCTGAGTGCCAGCAATAGTGCGAAGAATCCAGCGGTCGGAGCGGTGTACCTAGTCGTAGTGGAGGTTTTCGTCCCGACTACGAGTCGGCTTCCCATCGTCCCAGTTTGCTCATTCCTGGAAAGGAGCTTAGCTTGGGGAATCTGGCGAGAAGATGCGTGAGGTGGGTCGTAAAGGGAGAGCTTATATTGCAGACCCCAGGTGAAGTCGCAAACAGCCAATCCCAGGTAGAGGAGCACCCCCCATGAGATCAAATGACCGAGTTGCGTTCCAATGTTGTACTTTCACCTGGAAAATGATCGAAGACTACCTGTTTAGGCTGACGCGGTCTGGATCGCGCTGCCAAGGCAAGAACTCACAAGCTGTTGGATAGCACCGTAGAGCAAATAGGTTGCTCAGCCGTCTTCAAATGGCAGGTGGTTATGGCAAGGATCGGTCCAGCGTGTCAACTAACCCCCACACGCAGGTATTCTCGCGTCAGGATGGCCCGCAATCGGGGCGCGATGGCTGAGTCACAGGAGATCTGCAGGGAGCGGCACCGGTCGATGGCAGTTTTCAAGTCGCGAATGAACGCGACGCAGGACGGGCACGCCTCGATGTGACCTCGCATCTGATCGCAGGTGAGAGGCTCTACCCTGCCATCCAGATACTCGGAGAGATTGGCGAAAAGATCGCGGCATTCGCTTGGGCGCTTAACTGGCTTGGCTTTGGACCTTCTGGGGTTTTTGGACTTGAGGACCTGATTCTCCCCAGGCTTTGAGATGCCCCTGAGGAGTTGGTTCATCTCCTTGCGCACACCTAGACGTGCCCGATGAAGCCGAATCCGCACCGTTCCCTGTTGCAGTCCGAGAATCAGTGCAACCTCTTCGGTTGTTAAATCTTCCATATCGTGAAGCACTAGCACGATGCGCAGGTTCGCCGGGATGCGAAGGATAGCCTGTTGAAGCAGGTCGTGCTGCTCGGCGTGAAGGTAGTTGCCTTCCGGACCTTTCCCGGCATCCTGAAGCAACGACCCCAAGTCTTCATCGCTCGGCATCAACTCGTCGAGGGAGAGCATATTTGCCGGAGCGTGGGCGGGCTTGCGGCGCATGCGCCAGCAGCGATTTCTTGTTACGGTATAAAGCCAGACTGCGAGAGCCTGCGGGTTTTGAATTTTGACCAGGTGCTTCAGTGAGCGGAAGAGTACCTCCTGCATGGTGTCTTCGGCATCCTCAGGATGTCCGCAGACCTTCATGCTGAAGGAATAGACCGTCTTCTGCAGAAGGCCTATCGCTTCTTCGACAGATTCAGGGGTGTTTTGGCCCAAGAGGTCTATGGCTCGGATCAGTTCAGGTCGCATCGACTGGGGTCACTTAGAGGCTCCACCAGTATACGACCCGGGACGTTGCCCTATTTGACGACGCTGCAGTTGGCATCTTTCAGGCCAAAGGCGCGCAAAATAGGCATAGCCGGACACCAGTTGGTGAATGTCGATTGCAGCAGATTGAGCCCGACGAAGACTGTGAGCAACAGCCAGTAGGGTGAAAGGTAATGCGCAAGCGCAATTGACAAGAGCACCATGACGCCTGCCATCAGGCGTACACCACGTTCGACTGTCATAGAGAATCTCCTTCTTCGCTTTCTGGTTGAGAGTCAGGCACGGCTTGATGCCGAGAATGAACCATGTAGTAAAGCACCGGAATAGTCGGCCACGAGAGGAATGTGGATGCGACCGCACCAGCAATCAGCGATAGTGCGAGTCCCTGAAAGATGGGATCGGTAAGAATCACGCTTGCACCGACAACAACCGCTGCCGCGGTCAGGAGCATGGGACGGAAGCGAGTTGCTCCCGCATCGATCACCGCATCGGCCAGCGGGATTCCCTGACGGATACGAAGTTCGATGAAGTCAACGAGAATAATCGAGTTGCGCACGATGATGCCGGCGCCAGCAATAAAGCCGATCATGGAAGTGGCCGTGAAGAATGCGCCCATCATTGCATGGGCGGGCATGATGCCCACCAATGTGAGGGGGATGGGAGCCATGATGATCAGCGGCACGATGAAGGAGCGGAACCAGCCCACCACAAGCACGTAGATGAGCACCAGCACCGCGGCGAATGCCAGGCCCATATCGCGGAATACTTCGATCGTGATATGCCACTCGCCGTCCCACTTCATCGAGTAGTGATCCGTGGACTCGGGCATCATGGAGTTATAGCGGGTGAGCGTGTATCCGGCCGGAAGGGTGAGATGGTCGAGATCCTTGTTCATTTTCAGAATGGCGTAGACCGGACTTTCTATTGCTCCCGCAACGTCGCCGGTGACATAGACCACGCGGCGCAGATTCTTGTGATAGATACTGCGCTCGATGGTCTNNCCGGAACGGGTTCGCGAGCGGCCTGATCGTGCATGAGGCCGACCTGGGTTCCGGACAGGGCCAGCGCCAGGGCATGGGCCACGTCCGAGACCGCGATGCCGTGCTGCGCCGCCTTCACCTCGTCCACGCGGATCTGCAATCGCGGTTGCGGGTCTTCGACATACCAGTCCGCGTCCACAACACCTGCGGTGTGTTCGAAGATGGACTTGATCTGTTGCGCAACTTCGGCCTGGCCGGCGAGATCTGGGCCGTAGACCTCTGCGACGAGAGTCTGGATGACCGGCGGCCCCGGAGGCACTTCACTGACCTGAATGCGAGCGCCATACTGGTTGCCGATGGCATCGAGCAGCGGACGAAGCCGCTTGGCGATGCCATGGCTCTGCACACTGCGTTCCTTGGCCGGTAGCAGGTTTACCTGGATATCTGCCTGGTTCGGCTGGCTGCGCATGTAGTAGTGGCGCACCAGGCCATTGAAGTTATAGGGGCCCGAGGTGCCTGTGTAGGTCTGATAGTTGAGTACGTCCGGCTGCCGTGCAAGTTCATCTCCGAGCGCCTGGGCGACGCGCGCCGTCTGTTCCAGCGGCGTACCATCGGGCATGTTGATGACAACCTGTAGTTCGCTCTTGTTGTCGAATGGCAGCATTTTGACGCGCACCAACCCCAAAGGCACCAGCGCCATCGAGACCACCAGCAGGATGGCCACTCCTATGAAGAACAGGTAGCGATTGCGCGGAGACCGGATGAGCGGCGTCATGATGCGCCGATAGAGCTTGGTCCGCCAGTTCTCGGTTTCCGGCTCAAGGACCTTGGCCCCTTCAAGATGCTTGCCTAACAGGCGAAGCGCGGCCCAGGGAGAAACCACAAACGCTACCATCAGCGAGAAGAGCATGGCCGCAGAAGCGCCAACGGGGATGGGCCGCATGTAGGGGCCCATGAGCCCGCGGACAAAGGCCATTGGCAATACAGCCGCTATGACGGCGAAGGTGGCTAAGATGGTGGGATTGCCAACCTCCGCCACTGCCTCGACCGCAACGACGCTCATGGAGCGGCCATGATTCTCAGGCAAGCGGAAGTGGCGCACCATGTTTTCAACCACAACAATGGCGTCATCGACAAGAATGCCGATGGAGAAAATCAAAGCAAAGAGCGTGACACGATTGATGGTGTAGCCAAGGAAGTAAAACACCGACATGGTAAGCGCCAGCGTGACAGGGATAGCCAAAAGCACCACGCCTGATTCGCGCCATCCCAGGAAGAGAGCTACGAGAAGAGTCACAGACAACGTGGCCAGAAGCAAATGCTCAAGCAGTTCGTCCGACTTGTTCTTCGCTGTCTCTCCGTAGTTCCGCGTGGTGGTCACGGTGACGTCGCTAGGAATGCTGACTCCCTGCATCTCATGTACGCGTTTGAGGACAGCGTTCGAGATATCGGTTGCGTTGGTCCCTTTGCGTTTGGCCACGGTAATGGTCACGGCCGGATACTGGCCCATGCCCTGATGTGCCGCTGCGCCTGCTTTCGTGGTTCCATAGACAACGTAGTCCGATGGTTCCGCAGGACCATCGACGATTTTGTCGGCTACGTCGCGCAAATAAACCGGGCGACCGTGAACGACTCCAACAACCACAGCCTCCAGATCTTCGCGCTGGGTGAAAATGTTGCCGGCGTCGACGCGCACCTCCTGGTTGTTCTCAGAGAAGTTCCCAGCCTGCACGCTTGCGTTCGCGGCCTGCAGATGTCCGACAATTGCCATCGGCGACAGGTCATAGGCATTCAGCTTTTCAGTGCTCAGAACTACGCGCATGGTGCGGGGGAGACCACCGATGATCGACGTTTCCGATACATCGCCAATCTTCTCAATGTTGTGCTGCATCTCATCGGCGATGGCGCGCAGTTGATAGCCGTTGTAATGCTCACCCCAGAGCGTCATGGCCAGAATGGGCACATCGTCGATGGATCGCGCCTTGATGAGCGGCTGAGAAACGCCCGGCGGCATGCGATCGAAGTTCGAGTAGAGCTTGCTATAGACCTTGATCAGCGC
>PLST01000336.1:0-5093 GCA_003164255.1 Acidobacteriaceae bacterium
GCCTGTGAGACTGTGAAGAACAGGGGTCAGGGAATATGGAACGGACGGCTGCATGGTGTCCCAGGTGCCTCCGCCGCGGCGGACGAGGTATCTCCGCTCAGGGACAAAGACCTGTCCCTGGGGACGACGGCGTGAGTGCCGGCGTCCCCGGGGGGGGTGGGCCCGGGTCAGAGCAAGGCGCTGAATGGGGTGTCGGGGGTGATGCGGTTGGCGGTCAGCGTGCCGGAGAACGATGTATAGACGTTGCCGGAGGTGTCGTAGGCGTTGAGCGTGAAGGAACCGGTGTAGGATTCGCCATCGGGGCTCAGGGTGATCTGCTCGATGAGCTGCGCTCCGCCCTGTGGCGCGCCGATAGTTGCCGGGGGCACGGTGGGATCGAAGACATTGCCCTGCCAGGGAATGTGGTTGAGAAGATAGGTGTGGTGCCCGGTCCGCTTCCAGACGCCGAGGCAGAAGTTTCCATCCTGCGCCGAGCGCGAGGAGTTCATGATCTCAGTTCCATCGGGATGCCAAACAACGATCGAATTGTCGATGACCACTCCGCCAGGAACGGGAATGGCTTCGCCGTTCTGGGTTTGAGCGGTGAAGACCGCGTGCCACATGCCGACGATGGCCAGCTCACCGTCGTGGTCGTCTCCATCGAAAGCCGCTCGGACGAACGAGGGACGCCCCGCCTGAGACCGCGGATTCCAGTTCATGGGCTTGGCGTTCATTGGCTTAATGGGCTGGTTGGGCAAACCGCACTGCGCCATCGCGACGGGCACAACAGCAGACACAAGCGCCGTAACGCTGACGCAGGCTAACCACTTCAGGAACTTCGATTTCATCTCTTCCCTCCATAGCCGGGGGAATCTCCGGCTCAACGAAAGCTATGCCTGAGCGGCGGCGGGAAGGCAATGAAGCGCGGGTAAAGCGGAGGGTGAAGTTGTGGTGAAGCGCCAACCCCTTTGGGATTAGTGATTTTCCGTGTCATACTTGCGCTGTCCTGCTCCCCGTGGAGGCCTGGTGCCCAGCACGCAGCCCGGTTCGATTCTGCAATTCGGTGATTTTGAGCTCGATTGCGGACGGTTTGAGCTGCGCCGCAAGGGTCAATCGCTGCGCGTGGAACGAAAGCCGATGGAGCTGCTGATGCTGCTGGCCGGGCGCGATGGGCAGCTGGTGACGCGAACCGAGATTGCCGAACGGTTGTGGTCGAGCGAAGTGTTCGTGGACACCGAGCACGGCATTAACACGGCGATCCGCAAGCTTCGCTACGTGCTTCGGGACGATGCGGACACGCCGCTGTTTATCCAGACGGTGACGGGTATGGGGTACCGGTTCATTGCTCCGGTGACCTGGGTTGCGACGGCTGCAACTGCCCCGCCGGATGCGTCGAGCGAAGGAGTAGTGGACACGGTCGAGCAGAAAACAGCGGGACAGGAAGCCGCCGGACAGGAGACTGCGGGGCGAGAAACTGGGAGGCAGGAAAGAGCCGGCCCTGTGCGGTGGAGGGTGCTGGGCTGGTATGCGGGAGCCGCGGCTTGCATCGGACTAGCACTGGGCGCTGTGGGGTTTTACCGACTGCGTCATCGGTCGCACGAGGTGAGGTACACGCAACTGACGGAGTTCACGGACTCGGCGGCGGCGCCGGCGTTGTCCCCGGATGGACGAATGCTGGCCTTTATCCGCGGCGGCGGCGCGTTCCTGACGGCCGACCAGATTTACGTGAAGATGCTGCCGAATGGAGAGCCGAAACAGGTAACCAGCGACGACCGGCCGAAGTACGGGCCGGTGTTTTCGCCCGACGGGTCGGAGATTGCGTACACGGTGATGGACAGCTCGGGTTTCTCAACCTGGGAAGTGTCTGCGCTGGGAGGCGAAACGCACCTGATGCTGAAGAATGCGGCGGGACTGGTGTGGCTTGACGCGGAACGGCTGTTGTATTCGGAGATCAAGTCGGGCATTCATATGGGGGTGGTGACCGGGTCCGTAACGGGCTCTGGGCTGCGCGAGATTTATTTTCCTGAGCACGAGCGCGGGATGGCGCACTATTCGTTTCCTTCTCCGGACCGCCAGTGGGCCCTGGTGGTGGAGATGAAGGGGGACGGCAGCTGGGGCCAGTGCCGGCTGATTGCGCTGGAGGGCGAGGGGCCTTCGAAAACGGCGGGGCCGGCGGGTGCGTGCACTTCGGCGGGGTGGAACCCGGATGGCGAATGGATGTACTTTACGGCGACGGTGGAGGGACGGAGCCACATCTGGCGGCAGCGCTTTCCCGATGGAGCGCCGGAGCAGTTGACTTCGGGGCCGACGGAAGAAGATGGCGTGGCGATGGAGCCGGATGGACGTGCGCTGATTACGTCCGTTGGAGTGCACGAGAGCGACTTGTGGATCCAGGACGGTGCCAGCAACGGCGGAACAGGCGAACGGCGGCTGTCTTCAGAAGGGGAAGTGGTGGACTGGCCCAGCCCTCCTGTGTTCAGCCCTGATGCAAGCATGCTGTTTTACCTGGTACGGCGCCGGGAGGGAACGGGCGCGGAACTGTGGCGCACGACGGTCGACTCGGGCAAGAGCGAGGCGGTGTTCCCGGGAATCCTGATGAGCGCATTCGACCTTTCACCGGATGGGAATCGGGTTGTGTATACCGCGCCTGCGGGGGCTGGCACGACCGGGTTGTGGGCGGCAGCCGTGGATCGCAGTTCTGCGGCGAAGGAAGTGGCGAATGTTTCCGGAACAGGGTCTCCGCATTTTGGCGCGCATGGGGAGATCCTGTTTCAGCAGACGGAAGGGAGCGCGAATTACCTGGAGCGGATGGAAGCGGACGGATCGCGCCGCGCGAAGGTGGTTCCGTATCCGATTGAGGAGTTGCAGGGCGTTTCGCCGGGGCGGCGGTGGGTTACGGCCGTTGTTTCGAGCGGGCAGCAGGGAGATCTTCCGTCCGTCGTGGCGATTCCGCTGGATGGCGGGGCGCCGTTGCGGATCTGCGCGAACTATTGTTTTCCGCGGTGGTCCACGGACGGGAAATATTTGTTTGTTCCGGTGGAGATGGCCTCGCAGGCCAGCCCTGGGCGGACGCTGATTGTTCCCGCCGGCCCGGAGGAAAGCTTGTCGGGGCTGCCAGCGGGAGGGATTGCGCCGCTTGCCGAGGCGAGCGCGGTTCGGGGAGCGAAGGCCGTGAATGGCGCGGAACTGATAGCGGGCAAAGACCCGCGACAGTATGCGTGGGTGAACCGAACGGTGCACAGAAATCTCTACCGGATTTCTCTTCCGTGAATTGGGGGCGATCGCGGACGGCTGGGATCGGCGCCAGTGGCTGGGTCGCGTCGAAAACTACACGACACAGACAATTGGTCAGCCGGGACCGTATACTCGGGCGTTCGCTTGGAAAGGGAGACCGGAATGAACCTCATTTCACGCAGGGATGTTCTTGGCCTGCTGCTAGCTGCGCCGGCGGGGGCGCGTGCTTTTGCCGCTGAGAGTGGCGGCGGATGGATGGACCTGTTTGACGGCCGGTCGCTGGACGGATGGAAGGCGAGCGAGCATGAGGAGACCTTTTCGGTTGTTGACGGCGCGGGATTTGGTGTTACGGGCGGCGTGATTCAGGTGCATGGGGAGCGGTCGCACCTGTTTTATACGGGACCGGTGAAGGGCGCAGATTTCAAGAACTTTGAATTTTCGGCCGAGGTGATGACGCGGCCGGGCGCGAACTCGGGCATTTACTTCCATACGGCATTTCAGCCAGTGGGGTTTCCGGCGGCGGGCTTTGAGGTGCAGGTGGCGAACAGCTACAAGGGAGACAACAAGAAGACGGGATCGCTCTACGCGGTGCGCAATGTGGCGAAGCAGCTTGTGCCTGACAACGCGTGGTTCACGATGCGGATTGCGGTACGCGGCAAGGATGTGCAGATCTGGGTAAACCAGATGCTGGTGGTGGACTACGTGGAGCCGGAGACGCCGTTCCGCGCCGACCCGAAATTTGAACGGGTGCTGAACCACGGGACGTTTGCGCTGCAGGGCCACGACCCGGGGAGCACGACGTACTTCAGAAACATGAGGGTGCGGCCACTCGCCGATGGGTTGACGACGCCGACTGACGAAGAACCGGTGGTGGACGAGCTCTACCGCGAGACGATGCGGCTGGGCGAAGAGAACTACCCGATGGTGGATTACCACGTACACCTTAAGGGCGGGTTGACGCTGGAGCAGGCGCTGGCCAACTCTCGGCGGCTGGGAATCGATTACGGCATCGCGATCAATTGCGGGCTGGGTTTCCCGGTCCACGACGACGCGAGTGTACAGGCTTACCTGGAGACGATGAAGGACCAGCCCTGCTACGTGGCGCTGCAGGGCGAAGGACGGGAGTGGATGACGCTGACGTCACCGGAATCGGTGGCGCGGTTCGACTACTGCTTTACTGACGCGATGACCTTCCGCGACGATGCGGGACGGCGGGTGCGGCTTTGGATTCCTGAGGAGACGCCTGCGATCAACGATGCAGAGGCTTTTATGGAGATGCTGGTGAAGCGGATCGAGGGGGTGATGCGGGAGCCGATTGATATCTACGCGAACCCGACCTACCTGCCGGACCAGATCGCGGCGCGCTACGACGAGTTGTGGACGCCGGCGCGGATGAAGCGGGTGATCGACGCGGCGATTGAAAACGATGTGGCAATCGAGATCAACAATCGGCGCCAGATACCGAGCGCTACGTTCATCAAGGCTGGCAAAGCGGCGGGTGCCAAGTTCTCGTTTGGAACCAATAATGAAGGGGCGGAGCTGGGGCGGCTGGAGTACCCAATCAGGATGGTGCGGGAGTGCGGGCTGAAGTGGCAGGACATTTTTGTGCCGAAGCCGGCTGGGCAGAAGCCGATTGAAGTGAAGAAGTGGAAGATGACAGAAGCAGGGAACAGTGGTCAGTGATCAGTTGTCAGTGATCNNAGTGTAGGGTTTCTGAGGTTCGTTGAATGATTTAGATGGATCGAAGTGGTTTGAAAGACAGGCTGCAGGGGCTAAAGCCCATTTGTTTTGCGGCCTTTTCGGCATCCTCCGCGGCGGAACGTCTTGCCCTGATAAGAGACTGAACCCCAATTGGGTGGTGAATTGGGTAATTCAGGTGG